>JAYRFD010001075.1:0-4530 GCA_041908565.1 Polyangia bacterium
ATGCCCGCGCCCGCGCCGAGCAGCATGAAGGACTTCTTGGCCAGGTACAGCTTGATGGCGCCGACGCCTTCCAGCGGGAAGGCAGACTTGCTGCCGGTGACGTCGACAAAGCCGTAAAGCTCGCCCAGCAGGTCGACGTACTTGTTGATGATGTTCCACGACGCGCCCAGGCCGTAGGTCAGCTGGGTGCCCAGGCTGCGCTTCAGGCCGGTGCCGCACAGCGCGCTGGAATAGGGTTCCATCGTCGGGAACGTCGTCGACGTGTTGTCCCCCGGATAGCAGAACGTCGACGACATGTTGTTTTCCTGCTTCTGCACGTTCGGTTCGCCGTAGTCGGTGAACGTGGTGCTGCCGAAGCGCACCAGCACGCCGACGTTGAGCGCGGTGCGGAAGCGGCGGTCACGGCCCCATTCGCGATCGACCAGCACCTGCGGGTGCAGCGTGACGTTGCTTTCGGCGATGAACTGCTTGTAGCCCTGGCCGCCGGCCCACTTGTCGATCGGCAGATAGACCGACAGCATGCCGCCCAAGCCAACGGGGTACTTCGACGTGTTCAGGATGCGGCCCTTGAAGTGCAGGCCCGGATCGGCCAAGGCGACCTTCGAAAACGACAGGTCGTCGCGGCTGTCGGTGCTGGCGTTGAAGCCTCCGCACTCGCGGCCCTGCTCACAGACCTGGCGGTTGCCCTGCATGATCGAAATGGGCAGCGTGACCGCGATTTCGGTGTACTTGTACAGACCCAGGGCGAACTGAAGCTGCGCGCTGATCAGGTGATTGACCGAGAAGTTGCGGCCGTTCACGACGGTCTCGCCGGTCAGCGCGTGCATTCCACCGGCGGGCAGCGTCAAGACCAGCGGCTTGCCAGCCCAGGTCCCGACCAGACCCATCGAAAAGTCGAGGTGTCCCAAGACCTGCGACGCATTCAGCGTGACGTAGCCCTTGGTATCGATCGCCGGTCGGAAGAGCTGCATGTTGTACGTGGCATCGAGGAAGCCGCCCTCTTGCACCGGCTGCGCCTCTGCCGGCTGCGCCGACAGCGCAAGCGCCAGAGCCGAGCACAACATGCCTACTTTCGAAAACGCTCCATACAAATCGCGGAGACGCATCGGCAACGTCCTACCTCATCTATTTCGCGGGGTTAGCGTGCGCAGGTCTCTCTCGCTAGCGCACGGCAGTTCTCGTCGAGAGTGATTGTGCGTTCATAAATGACTTGTCATGTATTGTCAAACGGCATTCTCTCGACTACTGCAAGGGCGTTAGGAATCGCTGTGATGCCGCATCTACCTCATTCGCCCTCCCCTTTGCTGTCGACGGGCTCTGCGACTGGATCTGCCGATCTGCCGCAGGGCCCGAAGCCCCTGTCCGCCACGCCATCGCCACCGCCCGTCGCGCTGTCGACGTCGTGGGCCCCCGACGGCTGCCCGGATGTCGATGCCTACCTGGATCAGCTGCAGCGCATCGGTGCACATGCGCTAGTTGTGGTGGCCAGCGATGCGATCCCCGCGGATCTGCCCTTGCTCACCCAGGCATTGGGCCGACGACGCCACGAACTGCCCGTGATTGCCGTCGAAGCCATCGTGGGAGCCTTGGCCTTGGGCACGCCCCACGCATGGCAGACCCGCCTGTGCTCGACCGATCGCGACGAAGCGCAGACCGCAGTGTCCGTCGTGCAAAGCGCCATGAATCTGGCCGTACAGCTGGGAGCATCCTCGGTCATCGCGTCCCTGGGTAGCATCGGCGATCGAGGCGATGGCATCGAGCGCCTGCTGCAGACGCTGCAGGCCCGCTTTCGCCGCGGCGTCCTGCTGTATGACGACGACGCCGCAAGCGAGCTACGCGCCGTCCGCGGAGCCGTGGCCAGTCGCCATCTGGATGCGGCGATGCGCAGCTTGGATCCGCTCTTGGAACAGGCATCGCGTCGTGGACTGCAGCTGGTCTTGCGCAATCCGCCCCGCGGCATCGAACTGCCCGCCGCGCTTGAGCTGACCACGCTGCGCGGCGTATTTGCCGGAGCGCCGCTGTCGTCGCTGCTAGACCTGCCAACCGCGCACGTCGCATCGATGCTGCATCTGCTGCCCCTGCGCGAGACCGTGCTGGGCTTTGCCGGATCGCAGTCGCTGGGGGACGATGCCGGGAATACGACCGGCGGCTCGCTGCGCCCGCTGGCCAACCTGGCCGATGCATGCGGAGCCATCGCCGGCCTGGTGCCCGGACAAGGCGAAGCACGCCCGGCCCAGGTTGCCCGCGCGCTGCCCGCCCATGCGCAGCGCCTGTTCGTTCCGTGGGCCCAGCTACGCATCGACGAAGTGCAGCGCGGCCTGGCTGCGGTTGCCGCGCTTTAGCGGTTACGCATCCTCGCCATCGCCAGATCGGTCGCCACCCGGCGTCGCTGTCGTCGAGCCTGGCCCAGTCACGCCGGATGGGCCGCTGACGGGCAAACCCCCGGAGCGTTCTTGCCCGCGACTGGGACGTTCATGGCTGCGATCCAGCGTGCGATACAGCGTCCGTCGATCGATGCCCAGGATCTCGGCCGCACGCTTCTTGTTGCCGCCTTCTTGCTGCAAGATCAGGGACACATAGCGCTGTTCCAGCTCGGCCAGCGTCGGGCGATCTTCGATCAAGACCATCGATCCATTGCTGGCCGCAGCCGGAGGCGATGGGCGCTCTGCTTCCCCACGCAGCTCGCGCGGCAGATCCGACGGCAGGATGATGCCGCCTTTGGACAGGGCCAGCGCGCGTTCGATGACGTTTTCTAGTTCGCGCACGTTGCCGGGCCAGCTGTGCTGCGCAAGCAGGTGCATCGATTCGTCGGAAATGCCCGCCTCGCTGCGGCCTTCGCGCTGCGCGTATTTGTTCAAGAAGTGATCGACCAGAAGCGGGATGTCTTCGCGACGCTCGCGCAGCGGCGGCAGCAGGATGGTGACGACATTGATGCGGAAGTACAGATCTTCGCGAAAGCGACCGCTGCGGACTTCTTCTTCCAGGTCGCGGTTGGTCGCCGCAACGACGCGAACATCGACGCGGATCGGCTCGCTGCCACCGACGCGGCGAATCTCGCCCTCTTGCAGCACACGCAAAAGCTGAGCCTGCATCTTGGGGTTGATGTCGCCGATCTCGTCCAGAAACAGCGTGCCGCCTTGGGCTTCTTCAAACAGGCCGCGCTTGCTTTGCACCGCGCCGGTGAACGCGCCTTTGGCATGACCGAACAGCTCGGATTCCAGCAGCGTTTCAGTCAGCGCCGTGCAGTTGACGGCGACAAACGGACCGGCTGCACGCGGCGAGTGATTGTGAATGGCGCGAGCCACCAGCTCTTTGCCGCTGCCCGACTCGCCGACCACCAGCACCGTCGACATTGAAACGGCGACGCGCGCCACCAGCTTGTAGACCTCTAGCATGGCGGGGGAACGACCGACGATCTCACGCAGACGGCTCTTCACTTCGCGACGCTGACCGCGGCTCTCGGCCAGCAGGCGACGACGCTCCAGCGCTCTTTCGACGGTCTGGATCAGCTCGCGCGGCTGAAACGGAAACTTCGAGATGTAGTCATAGGCCCCCTGCTGGATGGCCTTCATGACGTTTTCGACGTCGCCAAACGCCGTCATCAGGATGACCGGCGTACGTGGCTGCAAGCGCTGTAGCGCCGCCAGCACATCCATGCCGTCGGCCCCATCGCCCAGGCGCACGTCGCTGATCACGACATCAAAAGCGCGCTTTTCGGCCAGTGCGATGGCTTCTTCACCGCTTGCGCACAGCACCGCCAGATAGCCAGCGGTCTGCAGGATCTCGCCAACGACGGCGCGGAAGGGTTCTTCGTCTTCGACGACAAGGGCACAAGCTGGACTCATGAGGGACAGCGCAGGCTGCGGACTCTTTTATCCCGCAGCCGGGCCTTAGTCGTCCAGCCGGAAGCGAAACTGCGTCGATTCGCCCATGCGCAGGATGTCGCCATCCTGCAGTCGAGTCGGCGCCGTCACCCGCCGATCGTTGACGAACGTCCCGCTGGGCGCGCCGCTGTCGAACAGCGCAAAGCCCGCACCATCGCGACGCAGCTCGCAGTGGCGTTCGGCCAGGCTGGGATCGTCGGGCACAAACACCACGCCAGGTGCCGACGGATACTGGCCTTTGCAGATCAAAAGGCTGGCTTCCACTTTGATGCGCTTGCCGCCCAGCGCGCCGGCCCCAATTCCGATCAACGTGGCCGTGTACAGACGAGCCCCCGGCATGATCGGCACAGGCTGATACACACCCGGAGCATTCGCAGGTGCCGCCCCTACCCCGGTCGCAGGCTGCGGGTTCGTTCCCGCGACGGGGATGCCCAGCTTGGCAGCCCGTTTTTTCAGGACAAAGACCGCCAGGTTGGCCAAGCCCCACAGACCCACCAAGCCCAGCGGAATGCCGATCAGCCACAACCACCAGCGACTGGGCTTCTTGGGTGGCACGCCCGAAAAAGTAAACGGCGGCGACTTCAGGTCGGCACACTGCAGCGTGAAGGTCGCCGCGCGCTGGTCATCCACGTCGAGCTTCTTGTTG
>JAYRFD010001076.1:0-2824 GCA_041908565.1 Polyangia bacterium
CGCGACGCAATGACCCGCCATGTCGTCGGGCCTTCAGACGGTGTGGCCGAACACAAACCGGTGGGCTGAACACGCCTGTGGAGCCCACCCACGTCACCCGACGGCTCGACGGTGCTTGTACTGCGTGGACCCCAGATGGACAGGCACGAACCGCCATCGACACGCGCTCCGCACCAAGCGCCAAGCCGGAACTGCCAAGACGGTCACACCCGCGCCAAGCGCAAGCGAGACCGCCCCGAGAGCGCTACGCGGCGCCTTCCTCGACCTCCTCGCCCCCGCCTTCCTCACCGGGAAGCTCGGGCGAGTCGTCGTTGTCGACTTCCGTCGCGTAGGTACAGACCGAACAGCGCAGCTTGGGTCCCTGCCGCGTCTGCTTCTGCAGCAGAAACGGCGTTCCACAGTCGGGACAGGGCTCTTTGACCGGGCGATCCCACGACACGAAGTCGCAGCCCTTGCTGCTGTAGTTGGAACAGCCGTAGAACGGCGAGCCTCGACGCGAGCGCTTTTCGGTCAGAAAGCCTCCGCAGCCCGGCTTGGGACACATGATTCCCAAGCTGACCGGACGCGTCGTGCGGCATTCCGGATAGCGCGAGCAGGCCCAGAACTCGCCAAAGCGCCCACGGCGATAGACCATCTCCGCCCCGCAGGTCGCGCACTTTTCGTCGGTGGTGGGCTCGGGCTTGGGTGCGATCTTGCCGTCCTGATCGCGCACGAATTCCTTGGTGTTCTTGCAGGCGGGATAGCCGCTGCAGGCCAAGAATTCGCCGTTTCGGCCCCACTTGATGACCAGCGGCTTGCCGCACTTTTCGCAGGCAATTTCCGTCGGAATCTCGATGCGCTTCCAGTCCTTCATCTCGACCAGAGCGCGCTCGAGGTTTTCTTTGAACGGGCCGTAGAAGCGCTTGAGCAGGGCCAGCCAGTTTTCTTGCCCCTCTTCGACGAAGTCCAGGTCGCTTTCCATCTTGGCGGTGAAGTCGACGTTGACGACCTGGGGAAAGCTGGCGACCAGAAGTTCGTTGACGCGGGTGCCCAAAAGCGTCGGATAGAAGCGGCCTTCCTTCTTTTCGACGTAACCACGGTCCTGCACCGTCGACAAGATCGCGGCGTAGGTCGAAGGACGCCCGATGCCCCGCTCTTCCAGTTCTTTGATCAGCGACGCTTCGGTGAAGCGTGGCGGGGGCTGCGTGAAGTGCTGTTCAGGCAGCGCGTTCTGCGCGCGCAGCGCTTCGCCCTTTTCCAGCGGCGGCAGGCGAACGCCATCGCCATCCCCGTCGGTCGCTTCGTCAGCACGGCGGTCTTCGTCCTGCGATTCGCTGTAGACCGCGGTGAAGCCCGGGGTGCGCAGCACTTGGCCGGTTGCACGCAGCTCAAATGAACGCTTGCCGTCGCGTAGCTCGACCAGAACGGCAGTCTGGTCGTACACCGCCGGCATCATCTGCGACGCGACAAAGCGATTCCAGATCAGCTGGTACAGCTTGATCTGGTCGGCGATGTCTTTTTCCTTGTCCGGGTGCTTGGCCGCTTCTTCCGTCAGCAGGCGACGCACGGTCTCGGGATCGTACTTCATGCTCGTCGGGCGAATCGCTTCGTGCGCATCCTGCACGTTCGACTGCTTCGACTTGTAGACGTTCGGCTCTTCCGGCAGAGACGCCGCGCCATAGCGCTGGCTAATAAACGACCGAACTTCGGTCAGCGCATCGGCGCTGACGCGCGTCGAGTCCGTACGCATGTACGTAATCAAGCCGACCAGACCTTCGGAGCCAAGCTCGACGCCTTCGTACAAGCGCTGGGCGATACCCATGGTGCGCTTGGCCGTGAAGCGAAGCTTGCGCACCGCTTCCTGCTGCAGCTTGCTGGTGATGAACGGCGCCGTCGGCATCTTGCGACGGACCTTGGCTTCGATGTTGCTGACCGACAGCGGCTGCTTCATGGCCAGCGCGGCAATGTGCCGCGCATCGGCTTCCGGCAAGCGGTCTGGCTTCTGTCCGTCGACGCGCGTCAGGCGCAAGGTGAAGGCCGGCTTGACCTTGCCTTCGACCAGCACTTCGACGGTCCAGTACTCTTCGCTCTTAAAGGCGCTGATCTCGGCTTCGCGCTCGACGACCAGACGCACGGCGACCGACTGCACGCGACCGGCGGAAAGGCCACGCCGCACCTTGGTCCACAAGATCGGCGAGATCTGGTAACCGACCAAGCGATCGAGGATGCGTCGCGCCTGCTGCGCATCGAACATGCTGCGGTTCAGATCGGTTGGGTTTGCGATGGCTTCGGTGATGCCACGCTTGGTGATCTCGTTGAACTTAACGCGCTTGATGTTGTCGTTGGCGTCGCGGATCTCTTCATAGATGTGCCAGGCGATGGCTTCCCCTTCGCGATCAGGGTCAGGCGCCAGGTACACGCGGTCGGCGCTGCGGGCCGCCTTTTTCAAGTCGGTCAGGATCTTGCCCTTGCCGCGAATGGGCACGTATTCGGGCTGGAAGTCGTGTTCGATATCGACGCCGATCTTGGACTTGGGCAGGTCCTTGATGTGACCGACCGAGGCCATGACTTCGACCTTGCCGCCCAAGTACTTCTTGATGGTGCGCGCCTTGGCCGGAGACTCGACGATGACCAGCGCAGAGTCGGTCACCGATTCTTTCGATCGAGTGGACTTGCTGGCGGACTTGGCTGCGGGCTTGGCCGTCGCTTTGCTGTCGTCTTCGCTTTTGGTCTTTTCAGCGGACCGCTTGCTGGTCGACTTGGCTGCGCTCTTCTTGCTGGGGCTGGCCTTCTTGGCTGCGGCCGTGGTTTTGCCCTTGGCCGCCGGCTTCTTCGGTTCAGCTTC
>JAYRFD010001077.1:0-5279 GCA_041908565.1 Polyangia bacterium
GAGACTTGCACCAAGCGCAGCGTGCTGGTGACCGCGGTGGCGCGATGCTCTCGGCGATCCGGCTGGCTGTCGGTCGACGGAACGGCCCCGACCCGTGTCTCGCGCGCGGCGGCTTGGCGCTGCGGCTGCGTCTTGCGCGCGTGGATGACGATGCCAGCGCGCTGTGCCCACTCGACGGCTTGAGCATTTAGGACTTTGGCGCCATGGGCCGCGAGCTCTTGCATTTCGGCATAGCCAATCGTCGGGATGTGCTGCGCCTGCGGCACCACGCGCGGATCGGCGGAATACACACCATCGACATCGGAATAGATCTCGCAGTGGCTGGCGGACAGCGCAGCGGCCAGCGCCACAGCCGTGGTGTCCGATCCACCCCGCCCCAGCGTCGTGATCTCGCGCTTGTAGCTCATGCCTTGGAAGCCGGCGACGATGACGACGTAGTCGCGTTCCAGCTCGTCTTGAATGCGCACGGGACGCACCTCGATGATGCGCGCGCCCGAGTGCCGATCGTTGGTCAAAATTCCCGACTGCGATCCGGTAAAGCTGATCGCCCGTACACCCAGCTCGGACAGCGCCATGGCCAAAAGCGCCATCGAGATGCGCTCTCCACACGAAAGCAGCATGTCTAGCTCGCGCCGCGATGGATTTTCCGAGACGCTCTTGGCCAGCGCGATCAGCTCGTCGGTGGTCTTGCCCATGGCCGACACCACGACCACCACACGCACACCGCTTCGCTGCGTCTGGGCCACATGCTCGGCGACTTGTCGCAGGCGCTCTGGCGTGGCCACCGAGCTACCGCCGTACTTCTGCACCACGATGGGAATCGGCGAACCCGTCGCATCCGCACCTTCCGTCAGGCCCGTGCCGTTGGCTGAAGATGGGGATGGGGACTCGGTGGACGCCGGCTCCCAGTTTTTGCTCAGCAGCGTAGACATCGTCGGTGAACCTCGCCTATCATAATAAAATCCGTGGGATAGTAACGATGATCGTCGTGCACCGCCCCCTATGCTCGCTCTGTTGCTGCACCCGTGTCTTCAGCCGGCTTCAACGTGCGCGTGATGGGCGCGACGCGAAAACGCGGCCGGTCGTGGATCGCACCCCGTCGAAGCGATTGAACCGCCAGGCGCCATGGGCCCAGGGGCGCTGGCTGCTGCCGCTTCTGGCTGCGTGGCTGCTGTGGGCCGGTCGAGCGGATGCGCAAGTTCCCGCCGCCGGTGCCAGCCCCAGCCCTAGCCCCGGTCCGTCGGGCCAGGCCGTCGTGCCGCCCCCACCGCCGGCCCCGACCAAGCCACGCGCTGCGACCATTCCGCCGCTGCGACTGGCCACCGGCCCGACGACGACAGCAGGCCCAGGAATCGTGCGCGTGCTGTGGCAGCGCGGTGAAGCCGTGTACAACCACGGCGGCGATCCACCGGAAGAGGCGCTAAGCCCAAGCTCGGTCCTGGCGGCGCGCGACGAAGTCATCACGCGCAACGGCAGCGTCGAGCTGATCGCGCCCACCGGAACCAGCCTGCAGCTGGGCAACCAAGGCTTGGCTGCCCTTCTGGCCCGCGATGCGGTGTACCTGGCGCGCGGCGAGCTAACCGTTCTTGCGCGCAACGATCAGGCACCGCAGATGTTCTATGTGGCAACGCCCTGCGGTCGGTCGTGGGTGCGCGCGCGCGAGGCCCGCGTACGCGTCGAAGGCAATACCACCAGCGTCGAAGTCATCGATGGCTGGGTCCGTCTGGGCGGCAACAACCCCGGAGCCGTCGATGTGCGGGCGGGTCAAGCCAGTCGCTGCACCAAAGGCCAGCCGCCATCGGCACCCCACGCGTTATTGGCCGCCCCGTCGTGGCTGAGCATCGGTGATCTGTTCCTGACCGGCGAGCCAACGCGCGATGTCAACCTGCGCTTCTCACCCGTTTTGGGAGCGGCCCGTTACCGACTGGAACTTCTGCGCTTCGAAGGCGGGGCAGAGCCGATTCTGCTCAGCAGTCAGGAACTGGGCGGCGACCAAGGTCAGGTCGAGCTACGCAACGTCGAGGTCGGCAGCTATCACGCGCGGCTCTATTCGATCGATGACACCGGTACTCGCGGCATTGAAGGACAGCCCCTGCGCTTCTTGGTCGCCCGTGTGGCGGGCTTGTCACCGACGGGAATGGTGCATACCGGGGCCGGGCAGATGCCGCCGATCAGCGGGCCGGCGGGCCTGTCTGCTTCGATCTTGCTCGACGGTGAAGTGCCGCAGCCGGGGGCTCCACGTCGTGGCATGCATCGTCTGCGCGTCCTGATCGCGGGCCTGTATGCCGACGTACCGCTCAACGCCACCGCGGTCAGCGAAGGAAGCAGCGAGCCCACAGATGCACCGCCGACGCCACCGACACCACCACCACCACCACCGGTCGCATCGGTCCCATCCGTCGCATCCGTGCCGACCGTCGTTGCGCCCGTGCCACCTGCTGCGATTGGCACTGGCGGTAGCCCTGTCGCGGTGGCCGGCAGCGAAGGCCCGACGCAGACCAGCCTGCCGCCCGCCCAGCCTAGCGTGCAACGGGGAGCAGAAGACGTCCTGCTCGGTGGAGTAGGCGAAGTACCGCTGGATGGCCTGCGCTCTCCATGGGCGCGTTCCACTGTCGGTGGACGCATCGAATTCACCACGCACAACACACTGCGTGTCGCGGTCGGCGGTCGGTTGCTGATGCGCAATGGCTTCGGCGCCGACGTATGGGTCAGCGCACTGCGCGCCGCGTTTCTGACACCGCCCACCGGACGATCCGCCGCGGGCTTCGGCAATATCCACGCGTCCTTGCGCACCCCGGCCCTGCGACGCAGCCACTTCGCCTTGCAGGGCTTGGTGTCGCTGCTGGCGCCGACCAGCACCAGCTATGTCGATCGCAGCATCGCAGTCGACCCCGCCTATTCCACCGATGGTTCGCCGCTGCGCGTGGACGCACTTCCCGACGGCACCGGCTGGCGTACCGAGGCCGCCGCGCTGGTCGGCGTCAACTTCGGTCGCTTCCACCTGTTCACCAACCACGGGGCCAGCTTGCGCGTCGCGCCAACGTTTTCAGCGGCCTATGTCGGCGGCATCGCGCTGCAGGCCGACGTGCTTTCCTTGGTTCGCTTCGTTTCGTTCGCGAACTGGGAAGTCGGCTACCTGGGCTTGCAGATCACACCCGAATCAACGCTGCCCGACGCGGGCGGAGCCATCGGTGGAGGCATCGAAGTGCCGCTTGCCCTGGGCAAGCGCGGCGTGCTGCGTCTGGCCTTGCTGGGTCGCGCAGGACTGGGCCAAGTCGGCGCGGCGATCTACGGTCGCGGCGCGGTTGGCCTACAGGCTGGCTACGTCTTCCAGTGATCTCCCCCAACAGGCAACCACCGGAACCAGAGAGAGCGGGAGACGGGACTTGAACCCGCGACGTCCAGCTTGGGAAGCTGGCATTCTACCACTGAATTACTCCCGCACGGGCCCTGTACGAATACAGCGAGCGACGGGCCGGCGTCAACCCTGAAAGTCGGTCGACGTCAGCCGAACGCAAACGCACAGCCGCTTGGATCGCACATCGCAGAGCCAGCCGCAAGGACAGTGAAGCCGCGAACGCATGCACGTGCGCGGTCACAGCTGAGGCTCGGGCGTATGACCCAATCGCGGTCGCAGCACGGACGGTGACGGGCGACCCTTTTGTCACAAAGACGGGCTACTGTAAGCCCTCTGCCTTGACTTCCCAGATGGCATCGAAAACGATGAGCACTATGCGCACAATTCTCTGCAAAGAGCGGCAGTGGCTCCTCGGGCCGCTCAGCGGGCTGGGGGCACTGGGGATCTGGGGGACTGTAGTCGCCCTGGGTCTGCCCATCGGTTGTACCGAAGTGGTGGTGGGGGATCTCACCAACAAGCCCGATGCTGGCAAAGATGCCGGCGCAGACATGCAAGGCGATGGGGGCACCGTTCCCATGCCCATCGGCTGGCGCTGGGAAAGCCCGCGGCCCCAGGGCAACAACCTGCGCGCCCTGTGGGGCATCGCCGGTGCGACCGCCGCAGGGGACGAACTATACGCCGCGGGAGAAAGCGGCACCGTGGTGTTCGGCGGCAGCACGGGCTGGCAAGTGCAGCGAAGCTCAAGCTTTGACGCACGCACGATCCTGGGGATCTCGGGCCAGGGCAGCGGATCGCAGGGCGTCGTCTTGGCGGTGGGCTTGTACGACCTGGCTCTGCGACGACAAAACAACGCGTGGACCGACCTGAACCCGATCTTGGGAACGGGCGACGGCAACCTGAATTCGTTGTGGTCCACGTCGACCGCTGGCGAATACTTCGCCGTCGGCACGACCGGTCGCATCTACGCCGTGCGCAGCAATGGGGGCAGCTTCACTCGCGAAGGCATGGGCGTCACCCCGGACACCCTGTTTTCCGTCGCTGGCATTCCCACCTCAGGCGGCATCAGCACGGCCGAGGTTTACGCCGTCGGCGCCAACGGTCGCATCGTCCATCGCATGGGCGGCACGTGGAGCGTCGAGGCCGATACGCTGATCGCTCAGACGCTAAACGCGGTCTGGTGCGGCGATGGTGCCACGGCGGGACAAGTGTTTGCCGCTGGTGACAGCGGTGTCTTTTTGGTTCGCAAAGCCGGCACTTGGTCGACCGAGGCTACGCCGACTACCTCTCAGCTGACGGGCCTTTGGGGCAGCGGCGACGAGCTATACGCCGTCGGAGCCGCCGGCACCATCGTGCAGCGCAAGGGCGGCCTGTGGAAGCAAGAAGCGATGGGCCTGACCACGGAGCTCTTGTCGGCCGTCTGGGGCAGCGCGCGCGGCGGCCAGACCACGGTGTACGCCATTGGCAACGCCGGAACCATCCTTCGCCGCACCGGAGGCACCTGGGAATCGCTGTCGACTCGCGTCACCACGGCCAGCCTGGCCGGCATCTGGGCGCGCAGCCCCCAGGAACTGTACGCCGTCGGCAGTGATGGCTTGGTTCTGCGTCGCAGCGGCGCACCGGACAGCGGGACCTGGGCGCAAGTAGCGCAAGGCATGGTGTCGGCTCCGCTGAACGCCGTGTTTGGTTATGCCCAAAGCGCCAGCGCTGAAGCCGATGTCTATGCCGTCGGGGGCCAGGGCACGATCCTGCGCAAAAACCCCGCCGGAACGTGGGCGGTGGAAGGCGTCCTATTGACCTCTGAAGAGCTGACCAGCGTCTGGGTAGGATCCGACAGCGTGTGGGTGGTCGGTCGCAACGGCCGCATCGGCAAGAAGCTCGGCG
Organism: Polyangia bacterium; assembly: GCA_041908565.1. Classification (GTDB taxonomy): domain Bacteria; phylum Myxococcota_A; class Polyangia; order Palsa-1104; family JAEUJZ01; genus JAEUJZ01. The sequence continues at coordinate 5,240 of JAYRFD010001077.1, forward strand.
CTGGATCGTGGATGCCCGAATCAGGCCCCAGCGGCATGCC
>JAYRFD010001078.1:0-3865 GCA_041908565.1 Polyangia bacterium
CAAATGAAGCCGAAGCAGGTCGATGGTCTGGTCAGCGATTTGGCCGACGATGCAGTCCGAAGTGAACCGCACGCAGACGGGCACACGCATATCAAATCGCCGGACGCCGATCCAGCCTGTAGAGCCCCCGCCCAGCAGCCGAGCCGGGGCGCCCTGGGTCCTCCGTCGGTTTTGTTCGTCGCGGTCGAGCCCGTTGTTAGCGTGCTCAAACATGGATGCGACGACTTCTGCGGCGCTTCAATCTTCTGATGTCAGGGCGAAGCGGCGCCGGTAGAACGCACCCAGGCGTTCGATACAGATCGCGTTGAGCACGTGCCAGATGGCGTGGCCGGTCACGATGTGATTGTGCGGATCGCAGACAAGTCGCGTGATGTCCGTGACCCAGATGGAAAACGACACCAGAAACAGGCCGACCCCAAGAAAGAACGGACGATGCGCTGCACGGATCGGACCTTCGCTGTTCCGCCACAGCAGCACTTGCCAGGCCAATCCCACGACGAGCTGAGCCGCGAAAAGAGGAATGCCGATGGGACGAACAAGCCACAGCAGCAAGGCGCTGGCGACGACGATTGCGACGTACATGCCGACGGTTTGTCGCGCCGTCAGGTGGCGTGCCTGCGCCGCCGAACAGGCCAGGATCAGCGCGGATAACATGAACAGACCGAACTGATCGACGAACTCGCCCCAGAAGGTGCCGGTCGCGTGAAAGAAGAACGAACCGACGCCGATCATGATCTGCGCGGCCGCCACCGCAATCGATCGAGGTGCCACCGGACGCAGCGCCTGCACCAGCATGTACAGGCCGAGGACAACGTACAGGACGCTCGACCAGGCGTTGCTCGGCTCGACAACCCAGGCGCACAGTCTCTCTTCGCAGAACTGCACCGTGCCGGGGTCCCAGCCGCTCCACGGGCAAGCCGCCGTTCCTGCTTCGACAAATGGCATCACACCCACTTCTTTCCGTCGGAAAACGTACGCGAAGGCATATTCCTTGGCCAGCCCACTTCGCACGGGCAGAGCGTGCCGCACATGCGCCGCAGGAGCCCGATTCCGCTGAGCCCCCAACGAAGTTGGGTCAGGCAAGAGCCGTGCATCAAGGACGTGTCGAGAGAGTTTTCAGCTGGGACTGCAGACGGAAAAACTACGGCGCCGGTTCAATGCTTAGCCAGTTGAGCATGGTGTATTCGTTGGTCTGGCCAGCTTCCAAGGTCAAGTTTCCGTCGGTGACGTTGACCGTGATCGAGTCGGTGCGGTACGGCATCTGCGGTGTCGTCGCGACCGAGTCATATAGCGGCATGCCTTCGACAACGACCTTGTGCTTGCTGTACGTCTTGCCATCCCAGCCGATGGATACGGTGACCTTGTACTGACCGTTTTCGATGTCCCAGTTGAACGTGTCGGTGCGCCCGTAGTCGTTGTAGATGATGCTGCGCTGCAGGGGGTTCGGCCCCGACGCCAGGTAGGTCGTCTTCATGATCGTCGCGTTGCCGATGAACGGACCGACCCAGCCATAGCCCTTCTTGCTGTCGTAGGCGTCCCAGCCGACCTTGGTCCATTCGTGACCGTTGACCGACAGCGGGCTCTGCATCGGTTCGCCGGCGGGGTCTTGAAAGTTGATGTAATAGGCGGCGCGCGGATGGGCTCCCGGTGGCTTGGAATCCAGGGTCGGCCAGCCGTTGACCTTGCCTTCCAAGCGCAGGCCAAGCTGATTGCGCAGGTGCTGAAGCGCGGTGGCATCGCGCGTAAACGACGTGGTTGAAGACACCGCCGATCCGACGGTGGCATCGACTCCGGCCGGGTTGTCGACGGTCTTGGGCGCCATGCCGCCGTTGGCAAGAAGCAGGTATTCGTAATCTTCGGAGCCTTCGCGAAGAAGCTCCCACCGGATGCTGGGTACAAGCTGGCCAGCGACGGGTGGATACAGCAGAAAACCATCACCGTTTTGCGCGGTGCCCATCGGCTTGGGGTTGTTGTACGGGTCGCTGCCCCAGCCCGTGACCGAGTAGTACGCGAAGCCGCGCACGCGGTGCTTCCAGGCCGCCCAGTGCGCGATGCGCGATTCCAGTCCGGCGTGGTCGATGGTGATCGGGTTGAAGTGCGGCGGAGCATCGCCGTACAGGAAGTACCACCAGACCGTCTCGCCCAGGGCTTGCCGAGTCTTGGCGTAGTCGGGCTTGTACGCCGACAGGTCGGCGAACCACAGATCATACGACTTGCCCATGGCGCGCGCGTTGGTGACGATCTCGGGCTTCGGCTCCTCGCTGACGGCGATGCGCAGGTTGGGCGCGGCGGTCTTGGTCAGGTTCGCCAAGAAGGCAGCCAGATCGTAGTCGGCCTGGTTCTGCGGTTCGTTCTGAACGTAGTAATAGCCTTTGTCCTGATAGCCGTGCGCGACGATGTAGCTGTTGATGGCCGACAAAAGCTGCGACCACTTGGTGTTGTACGCAGCAGTGCCGTAGTGATCGGCGCCGCGCGCGACACCGCAGAACGGATCGGGCCGCGGCGTGCTGTTGTTGACGAACTGCATGATCTGAAACGACGGAAAGCCGACGCCGTTCCAGCCGGTGCCATTTATGTACTTGGGACCTAGCTGCGCGAAGTCATATGGATCGCTGGCCTTTTCGACAAACTGGTTGGTCGCGCAGTCGTAGTTGATGCCGCCGTTGTAGTTCAGTCCGGCCGGCCAGGCGACGCTGCTGGGGACCAAGCGGTGCTCGAAGAAGAAGTTCTTCAGCGACTCGACGGCTTGCAGGCTGGCGCTGCCGCCCAGCGCTTGATAGCTGCTGTTCCAGTTGCCATCGAAGCCGATGCCAGTGGGCAGTGCGAAGTTAAAGACATGCAGCTTGATCGGGATGTCTTTGCTGCCGCCAGATCCAGTGATTGTCAGCGTCGCGGTGTAGTCGCCAGCGACGGCCGTCGGCGGCACATAGACCGTGATCCAGAACGGCTGGTTCTGCGCCGCGGAAAGCGATTCGCTGGCGCCAAAGCGCGTGGGCTCCAGCGGATCGGGAATGTAGCTGCTCTTGATCGACGATGAATCGGACGGCTGGCTGATGCGCACGTAGCCGACGCGATGAATGTCGATGCGCGGGATGCTGCCGGCGGGACCGGCCCCGGCAAATGGCGAAAGCTGCAGCGTTGCAGAGCCAGCCGCATCGGGACGCAGCACGATCTGAAACGGCTCGAATTCGTTCTTCGCGGCATAGATCTGTACGGCATCGCCGGGGTTGGTGGGTGGCGCCGCTTCGCGCAGGACCTTTTCCATGGTCGGCGTCGTCCACACCGCAAAGCCAGGCGGCGCCGGCAGCGCCATCGTCATCGCGCCCGTCGGTGTGCAGTCGCTGCAGACCATGGTGTCGCTGGAACCGCCGCCCCCGCAGGCAGACAGCGCAGCAAGCGACAAGGCAGACAGCAGCCCCCAAGGCAAAGCAGAGCAGCGCGTGGTCAACATCATCATCCCCCGGCGAAACAACGCCCATGGATGATTGTCGTGGATTCAGGGACGCGTGGAAGCGACGCCCGCAAGTGGGCGAAGCCCTGGCAGATGCGGCGGTCGGATCCCCCCGGGTAGGGACGGAGGCAGGAAGGGAACGAAGGGAGAAAGAGACGAAGGGAGAAAGAGACGAAGGGAGGAAGAGACGAAGGCGAGGAGGCGGATCGAGAGGAGGTTTACCAGACGGCGCAGCGGTTCTTCTGCACCATCTTGTCGCTGGGCTGGCACTTAAACGCGGTCGCGAATTCCGCCAAATTCGACAGCGTGCCGTTGACGCGGAACTCTGGCGGAGAGTGCGGATCGACGTTGGCCAAGAGCCGCGCGTATTCCGGTCGACGCTTGTCGCACCACGACTGCGCAGAGTTTATGAAG
>JAYRFD010001079.1:0-17911 GCA_041908565.1 Polyangia bacterium
TAAAGACCGGCGCCGATGGTCTTCTTCACGCTGAAGCCGTGCACGCCGCGATCGCGCAGTATCCCGGGGATATTGCCGGCGTGATGATCACCAATCCATCGACGCTGGGCCTGTTCGAAGAACAGATCGCCGAGATCACCCAAGCGATTCATGCGGCCGGTGGCTTGGTGTACATGGACGGCGCCAACTTCAACGCGCTTTTGGGCAAGGTGCGACCGGGCGACATCGGCGTCGACTGCATGCACTTCAACCTGCACAAGACGTTCACGACGCCTCACGGCGGCGGTGGACCTGGGGCCGGTCCCGTCGGTGTCAGCGCTCGCTTGGTGCCGTTTCTGCCCACCCCGACGGTGGAAAGGGACGGCGATCGATACGTGCTGAACTGGAACCGTCCGCAGTCGATCGGCCGCATGCGCAGCTTCTTTGGCAACTTCGGCATGATGGTGCGCGCGTACACATACATCCGCGAAATGGGCGGCGACGGCCTGACGCAAGCGACCGAGATGGCGGTGCTCAACGCCATGTATCTGCGCGCGCGCATCCAGGATGTGTATCCCGTTTGTTCCGAGCGGCCGTCGATGCACGAAGTGGTGGTCACCGACAAGCGCCTGAAGAAAGAGACCGGCGTGCAGACGCTGGATATCGCCAAGCGCTTGATGGACTACGGCTTTCATCCACCGACGGTGTACTTCCCGCTGGTGGTGCCCGGCGCCCTGATGATCGAACCGACCGAGACCGAATCGAAAGAGACGCTGGACGAGTTTGCCGACGCGCTTTTGGCCATCGCGCAGGAAGCGGCGCAGAACGCCGATCTGGTCAAGCACGCGCCGCACAGCACGGCGCTGCGCCGACTGGATGAGACACGCGCGGCTCGCAATCCTCGCCTGCGCTGGCTGCCAACCGCTGCGACCGCAACGCCGACGCAAAAAGCCTGATCACAGATCCTGCGCGCCGCCGTTACAGCGGTCGTTCGCTGATCACGGCGCGCACGATCGACGTCAGGCCATCCAGGCCCAAGCTCTTCTGCACCACCGCCCGCACCCCAAGCAGACGCAACAGCGCTCGATCACCGCGCGTGCTGCGCTGCGACAACACAACGATCGGCACATCACCGGTCGATTCGTTGCCGCGCAGCGTTGCGCAGACCTCGACGCCGTTTAGTCGCGGCAGCGCCAGATCCATGATGATCAAGCCCAGCGGCTGTCGCTGCGCTTCTTCAAGCACCTGATCGCCGTCGGTAACCATCACCACATCAGCATCGGGGGCCGCGGCTTCAACGCACATGCGCAGCTGATCCAAGACCAGCGGATCTTCATCGGCAACCAGCACGCGCTGCGGAGGTCGGCGCAGCGTCTTGCGATGCGCGGCGATCAGCGCCGCCATCAGCTCGTCGCAGGTCTGGAAGCGCGCGTTGGGATCGCGGGCCACCGCTTTCAAGATCGACTTGTCGAAGACCTCGGGCAGATCAGGGCGAAACACCGACGGTGGCATCGGGTCTTCTTCCTGGTGCTTGCGCAGAACGTCGGCGACTTCGCCGCTTGGGAAGGGCAGCTTGCCGGCGATTAGTTCGTAGATGCTCATGCCCAGCGCGTACACATCGCAGCGACGGGCTTCTTCCGGCGTGCGCGGACGCTGACGGATCTGTTCCGGCGCCAGGTAATCGGGCGTGCCGATGATGTGCGTGCCCGACCCGCGAGAGTCCGTCGACTTCGCCAAGCCGAAGTCCATCAAGATGGCCCGCGGTCCCGGCGCCACCATGACGTTGGCCGGCTTGATGTCGCGGTGGATGATGCCCGCCGCGTGGACCACCTGTACCGCTCGGCAAAGCTGCAAGGCCAAGCTGACCGCCAGGTCCAGCGGGATGGCATCGTGGACTCGCACCGCCTGCACCAGATAGGAAGCCAGCGTCGGGCCGACGATGTATTCCATGACCATGTACGGCACGCCGCGGTGTTCGCCCAGCGTGTGGACGTGCACGACGTTTTCGTGTCGCACGGCGGCCAGAAGGCGCGCTTCTCGACGGAACAGGGCGGCTTGTCCCGGGTGTACGGCGTGCTCGGGCAGCAGCACTTTGATGGCGACCTGCCGTTCCAGGGCCAAGTCTTCCGCCAGGTATACGGCCCCCATGGCGCCACGACCAATCTCGCGCACCAGGCGATAGTTGTCGGCCAAGACCTCGCCCAGTCGCGGCGCACGTTCCATGGCCTTGGACGCCGTGCTGTCAGCGGCCCTGCCGCCAGGATGCTTTGTGTTCGTAGGAGGCATCGCTGCGGTATTTGCCCTCTGCGTCTGGACTGCGACGCGCATCCCCCCCAGGGGCCGCACGCTGCGCACGACCTAGACCGGCTTCCTGAGTGTATCCAAGCCAACCCCGTTCTAACAGAGGAAAATTATTAACCTAAATTACTAAAAATTATCTGACCTTATGCGCACCTGTAGCCGAGGCGAGACATCGACGGAAAATCCGCAAGATCTGCGGGGTTGCGTGGCGATAATTCAGCACAACATTGTATTTTGCATTACTGATAACATCCGTACTGCGTGTGTCGGGTGACGAATTTTTTCAGACCCGACGAACCAGTTCGGCTTGGCTTTGGACCGCGCCTCGCTCACCGACGCGGTCCTTGGAAGAGGGGGAGAGCGATGCGGCTCATTCATCGGTCTGAATCGTGGGCGCGACGTCTGCTAGGCGGCTCCGCGCTGCTGTCGACTCTTGCACTATCCACTCTGACTGGCTGTCCACCTCCGACGGTTAAGGGATTCGACCCGGACAGCGTCGAAGATCCGGCGCTGGATCCGCGCGGACAGTTCGATCTGCGAGTGAAGCCAGATGTTGCCGGCACGGATGAAACACCCGGCGCATGCACGTGCCACTACACCAAGCAGGATGCCTACGATCCATTCCTGGCGACGGGCGCCGAGTACGACACCATCACCAAGTACGCCGGCGGCAAGTTCCTGACGACCAACGCGGACATCAGCCCCTTGTTGCAGAAGGGTGCGCACCAGGGTCCCGCGTTTACGCAAGCGCAGTACGACCGTGCACGCGCCTGGCTGCAGGCCGAAGCGCTGGCCCGTGGCAGCGGCGGCGGCAGCCCAACCACACCGACGGTGGCCGTCCGAACGGGTGACTTCTACATCAACCTGGAATCGCTGACCGGCGATCCGCTGTCGAAGATCACGTTCACCGTGACGGCCTCGGGAACGCGCTCGTATCTGATCAGCGGGCTGAAGCTGACGGCGGGACCAACGACCGGGATCCACTTCAAGCACCCGCGCTTCATCATCTTTTCGGCCACCGGCGCCAACGCCGATTCCAGCGACGCGCTGGCCACTGTCGATGCGACGGTGCAGGCGAACATGGCCACGACCGTCGGCAGCGGCAACGTCCTTTTGTCTGGACTGCCAGCGACGACGGCACGCATGGCCTTGGCGTTCGAGATCATCGAAAAGGTGAACCCGAACCCCAACGTCGTGTTGGCGTGCAAGGCGTACAACCTGTTCAACCCCGCAGTGAAGGACAAGCTGGCTAGCTGCGCTGCGCAGTGCCACGCGCCGGGGGCCGTGGACTCACGCGCGTCGCAGGCAACCAACGCCTTCAACATGAATGCAGCGAAGTTCAACGTCGATGCAGACATTCAAAAGCTGTGCATCTACACCCTGGCCCGCATCAGTGTGCAAGACCCCGCCAAAAGCGTGCTGATCCTGCAAGCGGCGCCAGTCAGCGAGGGAGGCACGAGCAACCACCCATACAAACTCAGTGCAGCAGAACTACCCGGTTTCAAGACTGCAGTGACGACCTGGGCTGCCGCAGAGAAGTAACCGTCCGCTTATTTGCAAGTGAGAGGAAGCATGAAACCTACAATTCGCCGAACCACCATGTCTTTGGCTCTGGCCACGGCGGCGCTGAGCGCATGCTCTGGCGGTGCTACAAGTGGTCAGAACGATGTGAAGAACAGCGCGTTCCGCGACGGCCTGCCACCGACTCTTCGCGACGGTGACAAGCTGGCGCTCGCCGACAGCAACGTTGACTACATGATGGCGCTGCGTTCTGCAGCGCTGAAGCTGACGGGCAACTACCCAACGTTCGCTGAGATCTCGGAGCTGCGCGGCTCAGGCGATCAGGCCGCGACCTATTCGGCGCGCGTCGACGCGTACCTGGCGAGTTCTGCGTTCAGCAAAGAGCAGATCTCGTTCTGGCGCAACACGTTCCGCATGGGTGCGGGCGACACGGCGGGGACGCCGCCGGCCAAGATGGACTTCGCACCGACCTATGCCGCCCAGCTAGTCGTCAACGAGCTGCCGATCACCAACCTGGTCACCGCGACCAGCGGCACCTGCCCGACGTACAACGGCACCACCAACGTGTTCACCAGCGCCAACTGCGCCAACAACGCCGCGGTCATCTCGGGCGTGCTTAGCGACGAAGGCGTGCAGCAGCAGTTCAACTCGTCGATGGCGTTCCGCCGCGCTCGCTGGGCGCAAGAGACGTTTATGTGCAGCCGCTTCCCGTCTGAACAGACCGGCATGGCGGTCAAGTACCCGGGCGGCACGTACAACTCGCCGTGGCCGTGGAACAGCATCTCGGGCAAAGAGAGCCTGCCGAACGCTCGCGTCGACTTCCAGGCCAACGACGTTCTGATCTGCGCCAACTGCCACTCGACGCTGAATCACATCGCGCCGCTGTTCGGCAAGTTCAACGCGATGGGCATCTACACAGCGGGCACCACCTTCCAGGTGACGACGCCCATCTCGGGTGAACCGCCTACGCTGCTGACCGACTGGCTGCCAGCGGGCGAAACGACGGCGTGGCGTTACATGAAGCCGGCGACGTCGCTGGCCGAGCTGGGTACTGCGATGGCTGCCGATCCCGGCTTTGCACGCTGCATGAGCACGCGCGTGTGGAACTGGGCGATGTCGCGCGGCGACGTGGTGAACGACGGATTGACGCTGACCGATGCCCTGGCCAACCAGCTGTCTGCGCAGCTTGTGGCCGACGGCTACAACGTCAAGAAGTTGATTCGACGCATCTTCAACGATCCGTACTTTGTGCGGTTCTAGGCCAAGGCGAGCAAGCGAAGGAGCAATCACATGCGCAAGGTTTCAGATTTGCTTAAGAGCCTAGCGAGCCTCGGTCTGTGTGCATCGCTGGGATTCGTCGGATCGTGTGGCGGTGGGCAGACCACGCCCCCCGAAGAGATGATGATGGTGGTCCCGCCCATGCAGGAGCCCCCACAGCCCGAGATGGGCTTCAACCACGACGGGACACTGACCCTGGACCTCGACCCGTTCAAAGACGGCTTGAACGTGTCCAAGGAAGAAAGCGAGCGGACCCATTCCTGCGGCAAGATCACCTACCGCACGCTGGGCAACATCCTGCGAACCCGCGGCCTGAACATGACGGGTGCAGCGGCGCCGTGCAACGACGGTCAGAACTTCGACTGCACGGTGCGTGACCTGTATCGCAGCTCCAACCTCGTGCTCGGCATCGCCAACTACCCGGCCCGTTCGCCCGAGTCCGATCGCAACACCACCGGCGGCGTCGTTCGCATGGACGACATCATGGTGGCCATGGCCGAAGAGCTGATCACCGCGGCCAACCCCACCGGTACGTTCGCGGCCACCACCGACTGCCCGAACCTGCCCTTGTTCGACGCCAGCAACAAGTGCCAAGCGGATGGCTTCGCGTGTCTGGTCGGCGTACCGCTGACGCAGGCCCAGCTGGATCAGTGCTCTGGCACCGTCGCTGGCATGACCAGCGGCGGCATCAATGCGCTGGACGCCAAGCGCCTTACCACGGCCGCCCTGGCCTCAACCATCTTCTTGTGTGACTAAGGGAGGTAGACGATGACACGCGAAGTTGATTTGCGGGGTGCCTCCCGCCGAGAGTTTGTCCAAGCGGTCATGACCGCAAGCGCGGTGCTGGGCCTGGGCCCGTCTCGCGCGTTCGAGTTGTTCGACGAAATGGGCGGCAGCGCCCTGGCGCAAGCAGCCCAGGTGCCGCGCCGTTCCGTCAACATCGTCGCCGGTACGGGCGCATTGTCTTGGTTCCACTTCTTGTGGCCAGCGCCCAAGGTCATCTCGGAGTTCCGCCCCGAGTTCTCGTATGACACGCCCACGCGCGCGACCAAGATCGTTGCCACGGACAGCCAGTATCTGGAAGGCCGCCCGCTGTACGTGCGCAACATGAACGGCAAGAAGCTCTGGGACAAGTATGGAGAGCGCAAGCTGGTCAGCGCCTTTATCGCTGGCTCGCCCAACGCACACCAGGTTGCTCCGTCGGTTGCCAACAACACCAACACCATCGTGTCTGGCGTCGGTGGCAACGTCGGCCTGTTTGCGGCATCCGCGGCCATTCAGGGCACGCTGAAGGCCCTGGTCCCGGCCATCGGCATCCGCAATACCGACACCACTGCGATGCCCTACGGCAGCGCCGCTGGTGCTCCGGCCGCGGCCTCGGTTGCCAACGCCGACTCGATGGTGGGCTTGTTCAGCAGCGCCGCGGCGCGCTTGGTCGCACGCCTGAAGAACAGCAACAACCAGCAGCTGTTCGACCTGTACTACAAGGCCTTCCTGGGCCTGACCCGCACCGCGGACAAGGCGACGTTTTCGCGCGCCTATGCCGACGCCAAGCTGGCGGTTGAACTGCTGTCCAAGAACCTTGGTGAGCAGCTACGCCCCAAAGCCGGCCAGGACGCGATGTGGTGTGGTGGCACAGCGCCGGTCAACGAGAAGGTCAAGGCGATGGTCGACTCGCTGATCGTCACCGCCAACGCATTCAAGCTGGGTCTGACCGCCCAGGTCAGCTTCCCGGTGTTCAACGACGATCCCCACGGCGCTCTCGGGGATGCACAGCTGCCCAACACGATCAAGATCGTCGACCAGATCCACAGCATGCTGGAATTCTTCCTGGACGATCTGTCGACCACCAACGACCCGGCGTTCCCCAGCCGCAAGCTGTCGGACACCGTCGTCATCACGATCCATGGCGATACCGGCAAGCGTCCGTTCACTCGCGCCAACTGGCCAGACGATCCGCCGGCCAACTGGATCTACTGCATGTCGCAAGGCCGCATCAAGCCGGGCTGGTATGGCGAGATGTCTCCACCGCCGGTCGGAAACGCCAGCAGCGGCACGCGCACCAACTGGAACCCAGAGACGGGCCAGACGGCCAACCCCGCCAGCAACGCCGACGTTTTGGACTGCGCGCTGGCTGCGATCCTGTATGCCGTCGCCAACGGTGATGATCGTCGCGTTCGCGACTTCTACACCACCAAGCCCTACGGCGGCACGCAGAACCCGCTGCTCAGTGGCTAACGCCCAGTAGCATCGCGCCCGCATCCCATGCACGGCGGTGAGCAGGGCCTTCGGGCTCGCTCACCGCCGTTTTTGTTTTTACGTCGGCTCGTCGGGATCTGCGGTCAGAAGCTTCTGTTCATCCTCCGCATCGCCCTGCCGGCCCGGAACGACGTAGCGTTCGCCCAGCCAGTTGCCCAAATCAACCATCTGGCAGCGCGCCGAACAGAACGGTCGATGGCGATTGTCGACGGAAAGCGATGTCGCCCCCTGGCAGATGGGACAGCTTGTCGCGGTGCTGTGACTGCCTGCTTGTGCGTCTGAGATCGCGGCCATGTGGGGAACCTTTCATGCCTTCTGTCGGCGCTAGAAAATCGGCTTCCACCGACGCCGCAACCGCGGCCATAATCACCGCCGACCATGGCGTTCTACCAAGATCCACCGTCCTTGGAAAACCAGTTCGTTTCCGATTCGCTTTTGCAAGAGCACCTGGCGCGCACCCTGCCGCCGCCGCTTCTTGCGCAGGTCCACGAATCGCTGCATGAACTGGGCGGGCTGTCTGGCGATCGTCTGTACCGCATGCAGCTTGCCGACCGTCTGAACGAGCCGCGCCTGACCCAGTGGGATCCCTGGGGGAACCGCATCGATCACATCGAAGTCACGCCGCTGTGGCAAGAAGCCGCCAAGCTGGCCGCGCGCTTCGGCGTCGTCGGAGGCGCGTACGAATCCGCCCCGGCCGAGCACGCCCGCACCATCCAGTTCGCGCACGCGTATCTGTTTCATCCCTCGACCGATGTGTACAGCTGTCCGCTGGCCATGACCGATGGCGCCGCCCGCACTCTGATCGATCTGGGCAATCAAGCGCTGATCGATCGCGCCGTGCCGCGCCTGACCAGCCGCGATCCCGACACCATGTGGACGTCAGGCCAGTGGATGACCGAACGCACCGGCGGATCCGACGTCGGCCTGTCCGAAACCGTGGCCCGTCGCGACGACAGCGAAGGGGCCGTTGTGTTTCGTCTGTACGGCACCAAGTGGTTCACGTCCGCGACGACGGCGCAGATGGCGCTGACCTTGGGCCGCCCCGAAGGAAACGGCCCCGGCGGGCGCGGCTTGGCCCTGTTTTACGTCGAGGTCAGGCGACCGGATGGACGCTACAACGGCATCTCGGTCAATCGCTTAAAAGACAAGCTGGGCACCCGCAAAGTGCCCACTGCAGAGCTGACTCTCGACGGAACCTGTGCCGTTCCGGTCTGCGGATTAAGCGATGGCGTGCGCAACATCAGCACCATGCTGAACATCACGCGCACGTGGAATGCCGCGATGTCGGCCAGCAGCATGCGGCGTGCGGTGGCACTGGTGCAGGACTACGCTCGACGACGCTTTGCGTTTGGCGCGACGATCCTCGACAAGCCCCTGCATCAAGAGACACTGGCCGGCATGGTCGCAGAAGCCGAAGCCGGCTTCCTGCTGGCCTTTCGCGTCATCGCGCTGCTGGGCCGGATCGAACGCAAGCTGGCAACCGCCGAAGAACAGCAGCTGTTCCGCGTGCTGACGCCGCTTTCCAAGCTGACCACCGGCAAGCAGGCCGTTGCCGTCGCATCCGAAGCGCTGGAAGCCTGCGGAGGCGCCGGTTACGTCGAAGACACCGGTCTGCCCTTGCTTCTGCGCGATGCCCAGGTCCTGCCGATCTGGGAAGGCACCACCAATGTTCTGTCCATGGATGTGCTGCGCGCAGCCCAAGGCCGCGATGTGTTCGGCTTGGTGCAGGCGGAATGTCAGCGTCAGCTGAGCCTGGCCACAGACGCGTCGCTGCAGGCGCCGTGTTCTGTCGTGGGGCGATCGCTGACCGACACGGCCGACTGGCTGGGCCAGGTCGCGACGCAGCCCGCCGCCCTGGAAGCCGGCGCGCGAGGTCTATCGCTGACGCTGGGACGCACGCTGTGCCTTGCGCACCTTTTAAGCCATGCCCAGTGGTGTCTGGATCACGGCCGTGGGGGACGGGCGGCGGCGGTGGCTCGACGCTTTGCCAGCCATGGAGTGTGTCAGCTTTCGGCGCCGTCTGACTTGCTAAGCCCCGATCGACGCCTGATCTTGGGCCTGTCTGCCAACGGCAAGGCCAACGCCAACAGCGACGCCAACAGCGACGGAAAAAGCGCGTAACCGATCATGAAGTGGGCCCTTTATGACGAGCTAATCCGCCGCGTGACACACGACGAAGCCACGGTGCGCGCCGCCCGCCGCGCCTGGGAATCCCGCACCGGAGCCGTCGATCCCGATCACGACCTGTACCACGAACGCAGCGATGCCTTCGTCGAGTGGTTCCTTTTGGATCGCCGCGACGCGCAGGGCCTTAGCGCCGTCGATCGCGAACTACAGCGGACCGCGGCGCAGGTTCCAAGCAGTCCCGACGAAAAAGCCTGGCAGGATCTGCTGAATTCTCTGCGGTCAAGCCAGCACAGCCTGTATCGCGTCATTCGCTTGCGCCCGGGCGGTCTGCTGCTGGACGACCTGCTTTCGGGCTGCCGCTTTGATGTCGAAGAGCGCCGCAGCCTGCCGGGTGTCCTGCCCGGCGACCTGTTCGAAGCGCGCTTGCTGCCCGACCTGGACGCGCCGTATCGCCTGCTGTTGGGACGCGCCGTGCTGTTCCATCCGCGCGAAGCCGCTGCCGTGGTGATTCAGCGAGCGACCGCGGTGCGCGAAAACCAAGCCCTGACAACCCACGGCGACGAAAGCCGCCACCGCGAGTTTCTGGAAGATCTGCTGCGCCTGCGCCTAAAAGCACTCACCTACCGCCACGTCAGTCCGGCGCGAATCTATGGGCTCTCGGGCGAGGCGATCCGCCGTCCACCGAGAGCCGCCGCCCCCCTTTGACCCTGTAGAAAATCGCAAGGGCACGAGCGCGGTTTGATAACATGTGAGCCAATGCGCGCCCGCCTTTGTTCGCTGCTGGCCCTCGTCTTTTCGATGGTCTTTTCCTTTGGGGACCTTGGGCCAACGCTGCCATCCGCTTACGCCAGCGGAGCCGCCACCACGGGCCTGAACCTGCGCTGCAATCCTGAAAAGGCGGACGTGTTTGTCGACGGTGAAAAGGTGGGGCAGACGCCGCTTGCGGGTCCGCATGCGCTGTCGGTCGGCGAGCACACCATCCGCGTCAGTCGTCCTGGTTACACGCCGTTTATCGACGTCTTTCGCGTCAAGTCCGGCAGCCTGACCGCGCTTGAGGTCGAGCTAATCCCGATCTCGGGCGTGCTGCGCGTCAACACCGAAGGCAAGACCGCCCACGTCTACGTCGACAACAAGTACGTCGGCGATACGCCCAGCGAAAGCGAGCTTTCAACCGGCAGCCACAGCGTCCGCGTTGAAATGCCCGGCCACACGCCCGAGTCCTTCAGCGTCACCGCCGTCGCCGGTCAGGTCGTCGAACGCAGCGTCACACTGAACGAGCTTCCAGCCGACCAGAACCCCTATGCCCGCAAGCCCGCCCCGCCGCAGCGCTGGTATCAAAAGTGGTGGGTGTGGACGGTGGCGGCCGTCGGTGTATCGGCGGTTGCCACGGCGATCATCGTGCCGGTGGTGCTGTCGAACCGCGAATTCTGCGACAGCCGGCTGGACATCTGCCGCGACGTGCGCACGACGCAGCAGACCTTGTCGCTGCAGCTTCGCTTCTAAGTCCGAAGGCATCAGCCCGACGGCTGGCGTCGTGGATCCGACGCGCAGGCAGGCGACTACAGGCCGAACTTTTCGACGCGGCGCAAAAGCGCAAAGCGCGAGATGCCCAGGATCTCGGCCGCTTTGACCTTCTTGCCGCCGGCCATGCGCAGCGCTTCTTCCAGCAGGCGACGCTCGAGGTTTTCCAGCGTGTCGCGACCGGGCTCAAACGTCACGGTCAGGCCGCGATCGCTTTGCGCTGTCAGGGGCGCAAGCTGACGCTGCAGCGTGATCTCAGCAACGCGTGGCGGCAACAGATCGGGCGTGAATTCTGTGCTGGTCGGAGACGCCAGGATGACGGCGCGCTCCATCAGGTTGCGAAGCTCGCGCACGTTGCCGGGAAAGTCGTAGTGCGTCAGCAGATCCGACACCTCGCGCGACAGCGTCAGCGTCTTGCCCAAGCGACTGGCGAACTCGCCCAGAAAGTGCTGCGCCAAAAGCAGGATGTCGTCGCTGCCACGGCTGCGCAACGGCGGCAGGTGAATCGGAAAGACCGACAGGCGGTGATACAGGTCCAGGCGGAACTTCTTTTCATTCACCAGTTCCGACAGATCGCGGTGCGATGCCGCGATCACACGCGCATCGAAGGCCACCGGACGCACACCGCCGACGCGTTCGAACGTGCGTTCTTCCAGCACGCGCAGCAGCTTGCCCTGCAGCGGAAATTCCATGTCGCCGATCTCGTCCAAAAGCACGGCGCCGCGCCCGGCCATTTCCAAGCGACCGGGCTTCTGCCGTTCGGCGCCGGTGAACGCGCCTTTTTCGTGACCGAACAGCTCGCTTTCGGCCAGCGGCGTCGGCAGCGCCACGCAGTCGATGGCGACAAACGGCTCTGCCGCGCGAGCCGACAGGTTGTGAATGGCGCGCGCCGCGATCCCTTTGCCCGTACCGCTTTCGCCCGACAGAAGGACGGTGGTGTCGGGGGATGCGGCGACTTCGGTGATCCGCGATCGCACTTCGCGCATGCGCGCCGATTCGCCCAAGAAGGCCTGCGCCCAGTTCGCACCGACGCCGGCGCTGGCACTGCTGGGGGCAGCAGCCGGAATCTGACGAGCGGCCCGCGCGACGCGCTCGGCTTCGACGACGCGTTCGACAACATCGGGAAGCTCGGTCGACTTGGGGACGTAGTCGGTTGCCCCGCGCCGCATCGCTTCGACGGCGTTTTCGATGGTGCCGTAGGCCGTCATCATCAGAACGGCCGGCGCCGGCTTGGTCTGCCGCAGCGGCACGATCAGGTCCAGGCCCGATCCATCCGGCAGCATGTGATCCAACAAGATCAGGATGTACGGATGACGACGAGCCTTGAGCAGTCCTTCGGCTGCGGTGATAGCGACATCGGCTTCGATGCCGCGCCGCCCCAGCAAGCGCTGCAGGCCGCGGGCATACGTTTCCTCGTCATCGACAATGAGGGTTCGCCACTCGCTCATCAGGCATCCTTAGCCGGCACAGGGGTAAGCAAAGACCTTGGATCGCGGATCCGCCAGCCAGCCAGCGACGGTAAAGCCTGCCCGGTCCTTGTCCGACAAAAACGGTCCATCGACTGGAGCTTGGCCAGCTAACTGACCCGTTAGCTGCAGAAACAGCTGACGAAGCTCTGGGGTCTCGCGCTCGCACAGCGACCAGTCGATATCGGCGGCAAGCGGCGCGATGCCCGCTTCGGTCGTCGGGCTGTAGTGACCGCTGCAGAAGTACTCGATCAGCGTCTCTTGCGGGAAGAAGTTGCCGTGGGCAAAACCCGGCGGCACCCAGATCCACTCGGCCTCGTCGCGATCTGGCGAGGCGGGAATGTCATACGCCAAGATCTTGCCGCAGGTCGGCGATCCGACGCGAATGTCCAGCACCAGATCGATCATGCGGCCGTGCACTGTGCGCACCAGCTTGCCGACGTACGGCGACCACTGAAAGTGCAGGCCGCGCACCGTGCCGCGGCGCGAATAGCTTTCGTTGGCTTGCACGAAGTCGACGCCGGCAAAGCAGCTCAGCGCGGGATGCGTCTGGAAGTCGCTGCGACGGAAGGTCTCGGTGAAGTAGCCGCGATGATCGCGGAAGCGCGCGAAGCGCAGGACCTTCACTTCGGGGATGGCCAGGGACTTCACATCGACGAGCTTCACGAAAGCCTCACCTGCGGGTCAGAGCGCCTGCCAAAAGCGCTGCGTTCATTCAAAAGAGGTGCGAGAGGTGCGAGGGGTCCGACGAGCCAGCCACGACGGACGCTTCCTGGCCGCGAGACAGACGGGCAGAATGCCGCCCACGATCCCCCCTGTCAACAGCCCGCTTGTGGCCGGGCCCGACGCCGAACCAACGCCTGAAATGCCTCCAGTTCCGTAGGTGGCCACAAGCGCATGCTCCGACGCGCACGTGATACGATGGCGACATGGATGCGCAGTCCCTGCGGCTTGAGGCACAGCCCCTGCATCGCAGCATGCAAGTGGGCACGACCCAAACCGACTACGTCCTGATCAAGATCAGTGCTCCGTTGCAGCGCGGGGGTCCACAGCCACGGCTGACCACCGTGCTGCTGCTGGATGTCTCTGGATCGATGAAGGGCAACCCGCTTTCGCAAGTGAAGGAATCGGTTGCGCGCCTGGCGTCGATCTTGGGCGACGAAGACGGGCTGGGAGTGGTGACCTTTTCGACCAGCGCACAGACCGTCGTGCCAATCGCCGCCTTGGGCAACGGCAGCACGCGCCGCACGGTCGAACGGGCCAGCGAGAGCCTAGTCGCCGACGGCTACACCAACATGAGCGCCGGGCTAAGCCATGCCGCGCTGCAGTTCCCCCCGCGCGCTGGTGACGAACGTCAGCTGATCCTGCTTTTGTCCGACGGCCAGCCCAACGTCGGAACGCAGACTGTCGAAGGCCTGGGGGCAGAAGTCGCGCAGATCAAGTCGCGCAGCGTGGCTCTGTCGACTTTGGGATACGGCGCGCAGCACAACGAAGATCTGCTGCTGGCGCTGGCCGATGCCGGCGGAGGTCGCTACGCCTATGTCAAAGACACGACGATGGCGGCCAGCAGCTTCGCGCGCGCGCTGGGCGCCCAGCGCGATGTCATCGCCGAAGATGTCGGGCTGACCCTGGCACCTGGGGCGGGGGTCGAGATCCTGCGCGTCCTGGGCGAGGCGCGGACTTCGTTTGGTGAAGGCGGCCTGCGCGTCAGCCTGTCGGACATGCTGCTGGGCGAAGAGATCCACGTGGTCGTCGAACTAAAGATCACCGCGCGGCGCGACATCGGTCGCGTGCGCTTGCTGAAGCTGGCGCTGACCAGCCAGCCGCCACAAGGGGCCGTGGATGCGCGGGGCGCTCGACCGGAACCGCAGACCGTTCGCGAAGAAGTGACGATCGATCTTTCGACGCTGCCATCGGACGAAACCAACCCGCAGGCCAAAGAGCTTGTCACCTTGGCCTTGACCGTCGAGCAGCGAGCCAACGCTCGCGCGCTGTTCGATGCGCGCAACTTCGCAGCCGCCATTCCCATTTTGGAAAAAGCCAAGGCCCAAGTCGAAGCCGTGCACGGCGGCGTGCCTCCGGTCGACAGCCCGCTGCACGATCTGCATGAAGCCCTGCTGGACGATCTGCAGATCGCGGCCAAAGCGCCCAAGCCCGACGAATACAGCGTGCTGCGCAAGACCAACATGGATCAGCAGATGCTGAACACGGGGCTCAATCGCGGCGTCACGCAGAATGCGACTCCGTCGGCCCAGCACATGGTCCTGAAGCTGCAAGGTCAGCTGGGCCCACCACCGAAGGCTCAGCTTCTGTTTGTCGAAGGCCCGCAGCACGGCAAGGTCGTCGCCATCGGACCCGAGTGCCGCATCGGCCGCGGCCGCGACAACGACTTGGTGCTGGATGATGTGCTGGCCACACGCCGCCACGCCCTGATCCAGTGGGTGGGACGGGCCTTCATCGCCCACGACCTGGGCAGCACCAGCGGCACCTATATCAACGGTCGCCACATCGTCGATGACTACGTTCTGCAAGACGGAGACCTAATCCAGATCGGCGCCAGCAAGCTGCGCTTTGAACGACTGGACGGCGGCCCCAAGAAGCCGGGGAACAAGAACGCCGGGCCATAGCCCGACGCGAACAAGCCCCCCGAACGGATCTTTGGGCTGGTCAAAGATCAGCTCAAAGATCAGCTCAAAGATCAGCTCAAAGATCCGTTCAAAGATCAGCTCAAAGATCGCCGGTCGTAAGCCTCTGGCTCTGCCCTGTTCGTCGGGAAAAGGCGACCACACGTCCGCTTGAAGGGCTGTGATAAGCTTATTCCACCCCGAGTCTTTCCCGGCGAGACGGCTCACCAGCCATGGCGGCCTTGCTGCCTAAACAGCCTGCCTCGCCATTACTGCCTAGGAGACTAACCATGAGCTGGAAGATGTGGGCCACCGCGCTGAGCTTCGGCATCGCCCTAAATGTCGCGGGACCAACAGCACACGCATCGGATCGCAGAGACGGCCCGGCGACAACCGGCGCCGCTTCCACCGACATCGTCGATCTGTATTCGTGGATGGACCCGACCGGCAAAAATGTGTACTTCATCCTGACGGTCAATCCCGACGCCACCAACATCAGCGTCTTTGACCCCAACGCTCTGTATGTCATCCACACCAGCGCTCGTTCTGGGCTGAACGATACGTCGCCCGCTGCGGACGTTCCCATCATCTGCACCGCCAAGCCGATCAATGCCACGACGCGCGTCGAGTGCTGGGTCGGCAAGTCGACCTATCTGGCCGGCGGCCTAAACCGCGTGGTCAGCACGCCGGATCAGAAGCTGTCGTTCTACGTGGGTCGCGCCAACGATCCGTACTTTGGCTACGACACGGCGACCAACGGCGTCGGCGGTATGGTGGCCAATATCAAAGCGACGGTCACCGGCCAGGCCCGCAACGCCCAGGGCTGTTTTGCCTTTAACGGGACTCAGCAGACCAACGCGCGCAACGCGCTCACCATGGGCGGGTCGGCCACGACGGATAGCTATGCGCGCCGCAACGTGCTGGCGATTCAGCTGTCAGTCAGCAAAGACCTGCTGGTTGCGCCCGGCAAGACCAACCTGGCTGTCTGGGCCACCACCAACCGCCCGATGTAGGAAAGGAGGCTGCACATGAAAACCAAACTGCTTGCACTGGGCCTCCTGACTGCGGGGCTTGCCGCCTGCACAGAGACCAACACCGGCGATTTTCTGTTCACGCAGTACGACATGGCACCGTCGGATATGCCGACTGTCGACATGTCCGGGTCACCCCAGCCGCCCGTGATTGGCGCCCAGCTGGATCGCGTCGGGCGTCCGCTGATCAACCTGCTGCTCGTCAACCCGTTTGAACAGACGCTGATGGGCACCGGGGCTGGATCGAAGACGGCCATGCAGGACAACTACAACACGTCGGCCAACGCGGCGAACCCGCTGATGTGGGTGCCCTACTATGGCGGGCGCCCGTGGATTGCCGATGCCTTGGCGTTCTGGGACGGCGTCGATGGCAGCTGCACCAACCAGGTCATGTCGGCGAACGGGACGACGTACGCGACGCTGGGCGCCATCCTGGCCGCCGATGCGCTGCTGGTCGATACCACCAAGATGGTCTGCAACCGCTACCTGGCCATCGAGCTTGGTGATCAGGTGAACTGTGGCGGCCGTCAGCCAGATATCACCGGCGTTTCCACGCTAGGCACGACGACGGTCAACAACAACGTCATCGACACCACGCTGAACGTGCTGATCGGCCAGCAGACGGTCCAGACCAACACCTACGCCAACAGCGTCATCCGTGACGCCGACGGTGTTCCTCCGACGGCCAACACCACCCTGCCCTTCCTGCTGGGCCCATCCTAAGCGCGCCGCTTTAGACGTCCTGCGATCCTGAACTGCACGCGACGCCACACCGCGTGGCGTCTTCTTCTCGCTCTCTCTACGGAACCGGCAGTAGCTCTGGCATCACCGATCCGGTGACGCCGGGCAGCGTCGTGCCCAAAAGCTGCGCGATGCTTGGAGCCAGGCTGGTGTGGTCGTACGCCTTTTTCACCGTCTGCGGTCGCAGCCCCGGACCGACGGCCAAGGCAAAGATCCGGCTGCAGCCGCCGCACGGCCGCTTGGCCCCGAATTCAGACACGCAGTGCCCGTGCAGCGTCCACTGATCGGCTTCGGGAAAGTCGTCGCGCCCGTGATCCGTCGTCACGATTAGGTACGTCGTGCCGCGATAGTGCGGATCGCTCTGCAAAAGAGCCCACAGCCGACCCAGGTAGTAGTCGCTGGCCCGCAGCGCTTGGTGATAGTGAAAGATGCCGTAGTGCTGCGCCATGCGTCGCTGCACCCGCCGCTGCATGTGCGCTTCTTCGTCGGCATCGACCAGCTGAATCACCGCAAAGCGTGGGTGACGACGCGGTAGCTCGCTAAGCGCTTCCAAGAATGTGTCCGAATCGGCCCGCGACCCCCCATAGATGTCCGGCTTGAAATAGCTGGGTGCCGCGACCAAGCCGCCACTTGGCAGCGTCGCCTGGCCGGCATCGCCAGAACCCTGAGATCCCTGAGATCCCTGTGACGGCGCGCTTGCAGGCGCTGAACCTTCTGGTGCTGCGCCCGATCCATTGCCAGCTGCCGACGGGGCAGCGCTGTTTTTGAATCCACAGCTACGAAAGAAGTCATCCGGTGCAGCAACCGGAGGCAGCACGGCAATGCTGCACAAGGGCGACCACGAAGCGATCAGCGCGACGCCATCGAAGCCCAACCCCAGCTGCTTGCGCAGTCCCTGAAACACCGTCGGATAGTGGCTGCGCAGATCAGCCGGCGGAGGATAGTTCGAAACGATCTTTTCTTGCCGCCGCCCCGCGAAGATATCGGCATAGCCAGGCAGGCTGACGCCGGCCGGATTGCTGATCGCAAAGCGTGGAAAGAACACGCCGCTTTTGCGCAGCGA
>JAYRFD010001080.1:0-3014 GCA_041908565.1 Polyangia bacterium
GTCGGGGCTCGGCGCGGGCGGCCCGTGGTGTTGACCGTCCGCGCCGGAGCCATGGCCCAGGCGGGCTTTTCCTTCTTTCGCAGCGACAACGGCGTCTGGCTGACCGACCACGTCCCTGCCGCCTATCTGATCTTTCCGTGATCGTCGGACAGCCGCACTAGTGCGCGTCCGCTGCCGTCCGGGGCTGTCCGCTGGGATCCAGCAGCAGCCGACGAACGGCGTCCCAGGTGGGGGCCGGCTGAAACCAGCCGCTCTCGGCTATCGGCCGCCGCTGCGGGCCAAACAGAAGCAGGGTCGGCACCAGCGAACGCAGGGCTGTCAGCACATCCAGCCGGTCGTCGATGAAGTGGGTCAAGCGTAGCTGCCGTGCGTGATCCGCTTTCTGCGGTCGCTGCAGGCAGAAGCGCAGGTTTTCCATCGGTACTCCGGTCTGCTGCGAAAAGCCGTGCTGCCGCAGCCAGCGCCGCGTTCGGGCTTGCACCTTGGGGCCGCACTTCGACACCAGCCAGACGCGACCCGAAAACGCCTGAACCAGAAGCGGCAAGGTCTCTAGCGCGCCCGGCACGGCCGGGGTGGCCATGGCGCGGTCTTCATCGCCGTCCAGAAACGAGGTGTCGGCGCCTGGCTGGTCCCCGCCGCCGATGATCACCCGCCCAATGTCTACTCCCAGTCGTGCTTCTCGCATGGTCGTGCACCTTTCCTGTGGTTTGGGGCCTGGCGCCCGACTGAGCCTGCTGCCTGCAGCGCCCGTCGGCGTCCCGTGCCCCGTTGATGGAAAGTCTGCAGTCACCAGCTATCGGCGGGAACTATTCAGTTTGGATGAACTATCCGCCGTACTTATAGTTGGCCCAGGCTGCAGTCATCGTGGTTAGAGGCCTTCATCGCCTTCGCCGAGCACGTCAACTTCACGCACGCCGCGCGCGCGCTGCACCTGTCGCAGCCAGCGCTGCACCTGCAGATTCAGCGACTGGCCGAGGCCGTCGGCGTGCCGCTGTACATTCGACAGGGCCGTCGCCTGCAGTTGACCGAAGCGGGGATCGAGCTTTTGGCCCACGCGCGCGAGCAGCGCGATCGGTCGACCCAGCTGATCGATCGACTGCGGTCCGGTCACGCGCATGGGACCGTGCGGCTGTCGGCGGGCAGTGGCGCCTATCTGTATCTGCTGGGGCCGGCGATCCGCGCGTTTCGCCGCGCGTGCAAGGCGCGCTTGACGCTGCAGCAGGACGATCAGGCGGGCACCCTTTCGGCCCTGCGCAGCGGCAGCGTGCAGCTGGGCGTGGCGATGCTGGATGTGATGCCGACGGGAATGCAGGCGCAGCGCCTGGTCCGCGTGCCGCAGGTGCTGGTCATGCCGAGCCGCCATCCGCTTTCCCGCAAGCGCGTCGTGCGCATCGCGGATCTGGCGGGACAGTCGCTGATTCTGCCGCCGGAAGGTCGACCGCAGCGCGCCACGCTGTCGCAGGCTCTGCTGAACCAGGACGTGCCGCACACCATCGCGGTCGAGGCCAGCGGCTGGCACCTGGTGCTGCACTTCGTGCAGCTTGGACTGGGCCTGACGGTGGTCAACGGCTGCTGTCAGCTGCCACGGGGCTTGGTGGCCAAGCCTCTGCCTGAGCTTCCAGCGATCGCCTACTACCTGCTAAGCCGCGAGGGCGCGGTGGCATCGCCCGAGGTGGCGCTTTTGCGCCGCACGATCGTGGAACACACACCGCGTTCGTTTGACCGTGTGTGACGCCGGGTGTCCCCCGCTGCCCGGCGCCGCCCCGCAATCGCCCGGCGCATCGTGATACGGTCATTGAGCATCGCTGTCACGCGTCGGCGCCCCGCTTCACCGGGGCAGAAGGGAAGCAGCCAGGCATGTCCGCCCGACACAACGCACTGCTGGGGATCCTGTGGGGGGTCGGGTTCTGGCCGACGGTTGCAAGCGCGGACAGCCCACAGCCCGCCACTGCGTCGTCGCCGACCGTCGCCGCTTCTGCGACCGTCGCCCCTGGCGCTCCAACCGTGCCGCGCGGCCACTGGCAGGGCGCTTACACCGAAGCCCTGCGGCTGTGCCTGGATGTGCAGGACGAAACGAACCTGCTGATCACGTTCCACGATCTGCGGCTGCGGAATCCCGTCGTGGTCGAAGCCACGTATGCCGTGGAGCGGCATCAGAAGGAACAGGCTGTGCTGGCGCTGACCGTGCGCCGCATCGTCACCAAAGAGCTGGGCCGCTGTCGGCGCTTCTGGGTGCACCAGGATCTGCCCAGCTACGACGGCCTGGGGCTGGCGCTGCGCCCAGGGGCCACGCTGCGGCTGCGCCTTTCGTTTTCGTGTTCAAGTGGCGTGTCGCAGGTCGAGATGTGCTTCGATCCGGATCGTCCATCGGGCGGCAAGCCGTCCGCGATCTGTCAGCGGCTGTCCTCGCCGGGGCGCTTGCGCTGTGTGCCCGCTCCGCCGACCACGCTGGAACAGATCCTGCCGCCTCCGTCAGACGGGTCGCGGCGCGAGCCGCCCGGCGATCTTTAGTGCGGCCAGTGATAGAGCATGGCGTACACGACGACGCCGGTGACCGAGACGTACACCCAGATGGGATAGGCATAGCGGACGATGCGGCGGTGGGCGTCGATGCGGCTCTGCCAGGCGAGCTGCACGGCGCGGATGGCCAGGATCGGCACCACCATGGCCAGCAGCATGTGCGACGACAAGATCGCCAGGTACACGCCGCGCCACAGGCCGTCGCCGGGGAAGCGATGGGTGCCGGTCAGAAGGAAGCGCACGGCGTAGCAGACCAGAAACAGCGCCGACACGATGCAGGCCGCCAGCATCGCGCGTCGATGCGCGGTGATCTGCTTGTGCCGAATGAAGTAGCGACCGGCCAAAAGGCAGATGGCGCTTAGGCTGTTCAGGCCGGCGTTGACCGACGGCAGGATTTGTCCCAGCTGTTCTTGCAAGGGGGTCATGATCGGAAGTCCTCGGGGCGATGGTTCAGTTGGGTTCGTGGGCGGCTGCGGACGCGGGCAGCGGGCGCA
>JAYRFD010001081.1:0-1952 GCA_041908565.1 Polyangia bacterium
CGGTAATTGACTGCGAAGTCGGCTCCAAGCTGGCGGGCGCGTGCGCATTTTTCGTCGCTGCCAGATGTCACGATCACGCGAGCGCCCAGGTGCTTGGCCATCAGCAAGGCCATGGTTGATACGCCGCTGCCGATGCCGGGGATTAGAACGGTCTCGCCGGGGCGCAAGCGACCGCGCACACACAGCGCGCGATAGGCCGTAAGTCCCGCCAGTGGCAGGGCCGCGGCTTCCGTCCAGCTTAAGTGGCTGGGCTTGTCGGCAACCTGCGCTGCGGCGATGCAGATCTCGTCGGCGAACGTGCCGTCATCGGGCATGCCCAGGACGCGAAACGCGTCGCCGCCGCAGGCCTGTGAAGTCCCCCAGCCCAGGCTGGGATTGATGATGACCTCGCGACCGAGCAGGTGGTCTGAAACGCCGTTGCCCACCGCGGTGACGACGCCGGCTCCGTCGGATCCCAAGATGGCAGGCAGGCGAATGCCGCCGTACTTGCCCATGCGGATCCACACGTCGCGGCGGTTCAATGCCGCCGCACGCAGCGACACGACGACCTCGCCGGCGGCCGGCGTCTTGGGCGCCACGTCGCGCAGGGTCAGCGTCGGTGGAGCATCAGCGGCTGGCCGATCGAGGACCAGCGCGCGACGGCTACCAGCGACCGCAGAAGGGGACGAGAGCATGCGCGCGTCTATATCACAGAATCCCGGACACAACGCCACCTGCGGGCGGCGATGTGGATATGATGCGCGGCCGGAGGTCTTGATGCGCGCGCGCTTCCTGTCGGTTTCGTCGTTGTCCCTGCTGCTTGGCTGTCAAGCGGAGCCCCCCGCTCCCGTCGACGGCGACATGCCGCCGGCAAAGAGCCACTGCACGTATGAACCGTCAAGCCCACCGGACGCTAGCGCCGGGATTGGCCAGAACATCAAGGCCGCGCCGCTTGTCGCTGGCGTCGGTGAGTCCGCGATCGATCTGCCCGTGGGCACGCCGATGTCGGGCTACACCGGGCGCATGCGACTTCTGGGCGGCGATGCGCCCGATGATCGACAAGTGCCGCATGCCCGAGCCTTCGTGCCGTCGGCGGGTGTTCAGTCGCGACCGCTGGCCCGCGCTCTGTACCTGCGGGCCGGAGACGACGCGGTCGTGCTGGTCAAGGCAGAGCTTTGCTTGGCCTACGATCGCCTGACCGTCGATCTGGAACGCGCGCTTTCCGACCTGCTGGGTGGGTCGGTCGGAGCGCGAGGCCGTGTGATCGTGGCGACCAGTCACAGCCATGCCGCACCCGGCACGTATCACGGCGCTTTCCATCTGACCCTGGGCTTGGATCTTTTTGATGAGAACCAGTATCAGCGCCTGCTGAAGTCGCTGGTGTCGGCGGCGCGGGCGGCAATTGGTGGCGCGGTACCGGCTCGCTTGGGGGCGGGCATCTGGGACGGCTGGGATCCGCGCGACGAAGTCTATTCCGATCGCCGCGACGAAGATGACGATCTGCCTGGACCCGATGGCAAGCCGGTGGGCAAGCGCAAAGAGGGGCGGCTTCTGGTGCTGCGCGTCGAAGATCGCAGCGGCAAGCCGATGGCGCTTGTGCACAGCTTTCCGATTCACGGCACCGTCGCGGGCGATGCCAACCCGCTGTTTTCCGTCGAAGCGTCCGGCCACATCGATCTGGCGCTGGAAGATCGCATGGACAGCCCGGTCTTGGTCATGCACCTGCAGGGACCGGCGGGTGATATTTCGCCCCGCGGTCGCTTTGGCAGCGAGCACTGCGACAGCAAGAAGTCGCTGTGTGAAAACTACGCGCGCATGGAATCGATCGGCGAGCTTGCTGCGCCGCGCATCCTGTCGCTGTGGCAGAAGCTCGCCACCAGCGAAACGGCCGCGCTGGAAGTGGTGACGCGCGCGGTCCAGAACGGGCGCAACGCGCTGCAGGTTCGCGGCGACATGGCGTATGCGCCGTATCA
>JAYRFD010001082.1:0-4863 GCA_041908565.1 Polyangia bacterium
GGCGCGCGCGCTGATCCGCCAGACGCTGAACATCCTTTCGCACGATGCGCAGGGCTTTGGCGTGGCCAGTGCGGTCTTTTTCGCCTTGCGCAGCGATGATGGAAGCATTCGCCTGCCGCCTGTTTCGGACAGCATGTCAGCGGATGCTCCGGTGTTCCTGCTGGATCTAACAAGCGGAAAACGGCATCCCGTGCTTGTTCAGTTTACTGAGGACGGTGGACCGTTTGCGGCGCCGAACCTGCTGTCGTTGTTGCCGATGCAGGGCATCCCGCTGCAGGCCAAGACGCGCTATGCAGCGGTCGTGCGTCGACAGTGGCCAGCATCAGCTGAGGGCGAGTCTTCGACGGCGCCGCTGCATTTCGCGCAGAGCCCGCAGCTTGCCCAGCTTGTCGAAGGCGAAGTGCCATCGGGCATGACTCCGGCCGTGGCCGAAGCGTATCGGCAGGCGATGGGGCGCCTGGGGCAGCTGGGCGTTCCCGTGGATGACATTGCCGGCCTTTCGGTCTTCACCACCGACGATCCGCTGGCGCAGACGCAGCACTTTCTGGCCGATCTTCGAATGCGCGATCGACCGCGGATCGAGGCACCGTTTACGCGCCGTCAGATCTTTCCTGAGTACTGCGTGTACCAGACCACCATTCCCATGCTGGACTATCAGCAGGGCACGCCGCCGTACCTGTATTCAGGCGGCGGCTGGGCGACGGACAGCGACGGGCGACCCGTGGCTCCGCACCCGATGCGCAGCAACCTGGTGATGACGGTGCCGCGCGGGCCGATGCCGGCGGCTGGCTATCCAACGACCGTGTACGTCCGCACGGGTGGAGGCGGCGAGCGACCGGTGGTCGCACGTGGACCGCAGACCGCACCGGGCGGCCCGCCAATCCAGGCCGGCACGGGCCCTGCTCTCCACTTGGCGCGGGCTGGCTTCGTCGCGGTCAGCGTCGACGGTCCCTTGGGCGGTCTGCGCAACCCGGACAACGAAGACGAGCAGTTTCTGATCTTCAACATTCAGAATCCGACCGCGCTGCGCGACAACGTACGCGAGTCCGCCATCGAGATAGCACACCTGCCCGATGTTCTGTCGGGTATCGAGGTCGATACCAGCGACTGCCCCGGCGCGGCTCGCACCGCCAAGCTGGACCTGAGCAAGCTCGCCATTATGGGGCATTCGATGGGATCGGTGGTGGCGACGCTTGCGGCCGCTCTGCAGCCGCAGTATCGCGCCGTGGTGCTAAGCGGTGCTGGCGGCAGCTGGATCGAAAACGTCCTGCACAAGCAGAAGCCGATTCACGTCAAGCCGGTGGCGGAACTTCTGCTGGGTTATTCCAACGAAGATCGTCTGCTGCACGAACACGATCCGGTCTTGTCGCTTGTGCAGTGGGCCGCCGAGTCTGCCGACGGCCAGGTCTATGCGCACAAGATCCTGCGCGATTCCATCGCCGACCCAAGGCACGTGCTGATGCTGCAGGGTGTCGTCGACAACTACATTCGTCCGCCGATCGCGCTGGCCGAATCGGTGCCGCTGGGCTTGGACTTGGCGGGCCATGCGCTTGAATCATCGAGTCCCGAGCTAAAGGGCGAGCGCCAGCTTTTGGATGTCCTGCCTTTGGTTGCGCGTGGACAGATTGCTCTGCCGGCCCGCGGCAACCTGAAGACTCCGACGGGACAGCCGATGACCGCGGTGGTCGTGCAGCATCCACAGGACCGGTTTGAAGACGGCCACGAAGTGGTGTTCCAAAGCGACGAACCCAAGCATCAGTACCGCTGCTTCCTGCAGACCTGGCTGCGCGGAACACCCGTGGTTCCCGTCGGTGCAGCAGCCGATGCGGGCTGCTCATTGCCATAAGCGAATCGGCTTTTGTCGGTTCGCTGGGATGGCGCAGTCACGTTCCGCAATCGATCCGTAGAAGCGATCGCCTGATCCGTACGCGTTGTGCTGAATCGGCGGGCAGCGACCTCGCTGCGCAGCGCTTGGTCCGCGCTTCCCCGAGACTACGAGGCTTTGGCCGGAGCGGCGGCATCCGGCAGCAGGGCACGTGCGGTGCCGCCTGCTTCAAGAAGCGCTTGCAGTCGCTGCTTGGCGCGCGTCGCGTATTCGGCGCCGTCCTGCTGCGCGGCTCTCTCATAACGTCGACGGGCTTCGCTGTGCTGGTCGCGGGCGCGGGCGATCTCGCCCAGCCAGTACCAGCGCTCGGCCGTGCGCGTGGCATCCACTTGCAGCTCGGGATCGAAGCGCAGCGTGACCGCCTCTTCTTCTTGCCGCAGCGCTGACAACAGCGCTTGTTCGGCCCCATCCAGATCGCCGCTGTGAAACAGCGCAATGCCACGGGTTCCGCTGATGCACGACAGCAGCAAGGGATCGCGCGCGCCGTTGTCTTCGCCGCTCATCAAGTCCGTCGCGTCCTTGAGGTTGTCCAGGGCATCGGATGCGCGGCCCAAAAACGCCAGCGTGTACGCGCGATTGTTCAGCCACAGCGCGACCTCGGCCGGCTGAAGCTCGGTCAGCGAGACACGATCCAGCTCCTCCAGCGCTTGCTGGTGTTCGCCCAACCCGTTGAGGGCACACGACAGGTTGATGCGAATCAGCTGCTCGTCGCGCGTGGGCAAGCTGCGCGACAGTGCCAGGCGATAGCAGCGCGCCAGGTACGCATGATCCTGAGAGCCCAGCGCATTCTTCAGATCATCCTCGACGGGCGCAGCCAGCAGGCGGGCTCGGTTCTGGCGGTCATGGCTGGTCAGCGCGGCGATGACCGTGATCCAGACCAGAAGAAAGAAGATACCGAGCACGACTTCATTCTAAACACAGCCGCAGCCAGCCTGAACCTTGTTTCTGGCGGGCTGAACGGCATAAGCTGCGGCGCATGCCGCGTCGACGCACAGCGACGACCACTGCACCTAGTATTCAGTCCACTTTAGTCGAAGCATCGGGCGACCCGCTGCCTCCCGCCGCCCCGGTCGCAGAGCCGGCCGGGGCCCCAGCGGATGTCACCGCTGGCGACGGGACAGCTGCCCCTGCAGCCGAGGTATCGGATCCCGTACCGACGCTGTCGATCGACGAGCTGGTCGAACGCCTGCCGCAAGAGCCAGGCGTCTACCTGATGAAAGACAAGAAGGGGCGCATCATCTACGTCGGCAAGGCAGGCAACCTTCGCCAGCGCGTGCGTTCCTACTTCAGCGAGTCCAGCGGCGACGGTCGCGCCTTCATCCGCCTGCTGAATCGCTTGCTGGGTGACATCGAGACGATGGTCACCAACAACGAAAAAGAGGCGCTGCTTCTTGAAAACATCCTCATCAAGCGCCACAAGCCGCGCTTCAACGTCAAGCTGGTCGACGACAAGAACTACCTGGCGCTCCGCTTGGATGCCAAGGCGCGCTATCCCCGCTTGGAAGTGGTGCGGCGTATCCGCGACGATGGAGCGCGCTACTTCGGTCCGTATCACTCGGCTGGTGCGTGTCGCCAGACCCTGCAGGTGGTCAATCGCCACTTCAAGCTGCGGACCTGCACCGATCATGTGCTGAACAGCCGCTCGCGTCCGTGCTTGCAGTACCAGA
Source organism: Polyangia bacterium (assembly GCA_041908565.1). Lineage (GTDB taxonomy): Bacteria > Myxococcota_A > Polyangia > Palsa-1104 > JAEUJZ01 > JAEUJZ01. The sequence goes on from JAYRFD010001082.1 coordinate 3,553, forward strand.
TCAAGCGCTGCGATGCGCCCTGCGTGTTTCCGATCTCATCCGCGCAGTACGCCGAACAGGTGCGCGATGTTGGCCTGTTTCTCGACGGGAAGAATAGCGAACTGTTGGATCGGCTGCGCGATCGCATGATGTCGGCATCAGACGCCACGCAGTTCGAAGTGGCGGCCGCTCTGCGCGATCAGCTGCGCGCGCTGGAACGCACGCTGGAAGAGCAGCGCATCGTGTCCGCGCAGTTTCTGGATCAGGACATCTTTGGCTATTTCCGTCAGGCCGATGTCTTGGAAGTCGCGGTGCTGCAGATTCGCCAGGGCAAGATGCTGGGGCGGCGCAGCTTCCGTTTTACCGAGCAGGAATTCCCAGACCACGAGTCGATCTCAGCCTTTGTCGGTCTGTATTACGACGCCAGCAACGCCATCCCCGACGAAGTTCTGCTGCCCATCGACATCGAAGACCTCGACGCCAAGCAAGAGTGGCTGCGCGAACGGCGCGCTGAAAGTGGTGGAACTGCGGGTTCCGACGCCAGTCGTCGTGGCAAGGTCGAAGTGCTGGTGCCCAAGCGCGGTCCACGACGGCAGCTGGTTGAATTGGCCAACAAGAACGCCGCTGTGAACTATTCCACGCGGCGCAACAAGCAGCGCGATACCGAAGACGCGCTGCGCAAGCTGCAGCGTCGGCTGGGCCTAAAGAAGCTACCGCAGCGCATCGAGTGCTTCGATATCTCGCACCTGCAGGGGACCGATACGGTGGCTTCTCGCGTGGTTTTTGTCGACGGAGAACCCGCGCGTAGCGAGTACCGCACGTTCAAGATCCGCTCGGTGGCGAACGACGATTTTTCGGCCATGTACGAAGTGCTGTCGCGGCGCTTTCGGCGCGCGCGTGAAGAAGCGGCGGCGGCCAAGACAGCCGATGCGCAGCCTGCATCCCTCGCGAATCCCACCGGGTATTCCCCCGCTGCAGTGGCCGCGCGTCGGGCAGCCGCGCTGGTGTCGGCACGCGATGCGGGCAGCGATGGGTATGGTGTCCGCGTGCAGCCGGGCGAGGCGAGCGCCGGCCTAGATCATGGGTCCGCCGACGCTCTGGTGCTGGAAGAAGCACACGTGGACGGCACGTCCCCAAGCGCGAACGAATCTAGCTGGGCTCTGCCCGATCTGCTGGTTGTCGACGGTGGCAAGGGGCAGCTGGCGACGGCCTTGGCAGCGCTAAAAGACGTCGGAATCAACTGGGCGGCAGAGCTGGATGTCGTTGGCTTGGCCAAAGAACGCACGGATGGGGAAGGCGTGGAACAGCCGGATCGCGTCTTTCTGCCGCGCA
>JAYRFD010001083.1:0-1523 GCA_041908565.1 Polyangia bacterium
ACGCCGATGGGGATCTGCGACAGCGCACGGTACTGCTTGGTCGCGGTGTTCAGCACGTACACGCGGCTGATGCCGTTTTCGTTGGTGACAAACGCCAGGCTCTTGCCGTCTTGCGACAGGTCAAACGCTTCGACATCCCAGGGAATCGGCGTGGTCAGGAAGCTCATCGCGCCGGTCTTCAGGTCGACGTAGGCCAAGCGATGGAACTCGCTGTCCTTGTCGGTCGTGATGTACACGCCCTTCTTGTCGCGCGAAAACGTCGCTTCTTCGTACGCGACCTTTTCGCCGGTCTTGGGCGTCAGCAGGAACTTGGTGCGGCTTGGCAGATCGACCAGCCAGACATAGGACTCGACGGCGGATACCTGCTCGCCCAGTAACAGCTGACTTTGGTCAGGGGAAAAGTCCAGCGCCTGCCAGCCACCGCCTTCAAGCTGCAGCACCAGGTGATCGGTCTTGGGATCGCGCGGATCGACAATCCACAGGTCGTTGTCCTTGCCGGTGCGCCGCGTCGATGTGTAGGCCACAAGGTCGCCCTTGGGCGAAAAGATGGCCCCGGTGTTGCGCGACTTTCCGTCGGTCAGAAGCGTGGTCTCGCCGGTCTTTTCGTCGTAGCGGAATAGCTGGAACCACTCGCCGCCGCCTACGTCTTTGCTGAAGACGAAGAAGTCGCCAGCCGTCGCGACGGGCGGATACTTGGCGCCGCCGACGCGGTCGGGAAAAAAGGTCAGCTGGGTGCGCGCGCCGCCGGGGAATGCGACGCGATGGACCTGCGGCGTGTCGGCGAAGCGGGTCGAGATCAGCATCTCGCGCTTGCGGGGATGCCAGCTTGTGAAGCCGGCGGATCGGAATTCGGTGTAGCGCTGCAGCCGATCGGCCAGGGCCTTGGGAATGGCGGGGATGCCTTCGGCGACCAAGTTGTCGCTGGGCTTGATGAACTGCGCGCTGTCTGCCGCGCCGCTGCTTGGTGCCGGTGCGGGCGATGGCGCAGGCTGCGCGGTTGGGGTGGTGCCCGTGGCTGGCTGAACAGAGGCCACACCAAGCGACGTTCCGGCCGTGACCTTTTCGGCCTGGGCCAGCGACGGCAGGACCAGCGCTCCGCACAAGGGCAGGGACAGGAACAAGGACAGGGATGAGGGGAAGCGGCGATGCGTCAACGGAACCTCCAAGGAAAGCAAGGAATGGGTGTGCTGCGGTGGAATTGGGGGCAGACCTGCGAGGGTCTATGGGGACAACAGAATAGGCGCGGCGTTTACTCCCACGGAGGATGCGATGGGAAGTTAGGCGCCCAGCGTGCGGCGCAGAAATGGGTTTTCGAACAGGCCCTGTGGATCCAGCGCCCGTCGCAGGCTGACAAAGCGATCGAACTGCGGGTAGACCCGTCGCAGATAGTCGGCGTCCGCCGTGAACTGCTTGCCCCAGTGCGGTCGCCCGGACATCGACTGCATCAGTGCTTCAAAGCCTTCGAAGTAGGCGGCGCGATCGGGGCCCATGTCAGGACCGATGTACGCGCCCAAGCAGGCGCT
>JAYRFD010001084.1:0-2288 GCA_041908565.1 Polyangia bacterium
GCTGCGATCTGCAGGCTCTGCAGCAGCGCTTTCCCCCGTCCCCAGACCCCTATTTCCCGTTCCGAAATCGCGCAAACATTTCGCATTTTTTGCTGCACTTTCGCGTTTTTTATTACGCATGGCATCTGCATAATATCTGTCATCCACACTCTGTTACCGAGGAGAACTCAGCAATGTCCCACCATCACAAGCTTCCGATGTTCTGCGACCAGTGCGAACAGACTGCGCATGGGACCGGTTGCACAGACTTAGGAATCTGCGGCAAGGATCCCGATGTTGAATCGCTGCAAAAGTTGCTTTTGTACGGCGTAAAAGGAATGGCCGCGTACAAGGCCCATGCGCGCCGCTTGGGCAAGACCGATCCGGAAGTCGAAGCCTTCATCGAAGAAGCGCTGTTCGCGACCATGACCAACGTCAACTTCAGCGTCGAAAGCTTGCTGAAGATGGTGCTGGAATGCGGGCGCATGAACCTGCGGACCATGCAGCTTCTGAACGATGGGCACATCGAAAAGCTGGGCAAGCCAGAGCCACATCCCGTCGACAGCGGCATCAAGGAAGGGCCTGGCATCCTAATCACCGGCCACGACCTGCTGGATCTGAAGAACCTGCTGGAACAGACGGCGGGCAAGGGCATCAACGTCTACACCCACGGCGAGATGCTTCCGGGCCACATGTACTCGGGACTGCGCGCGTACCCGCACTTCGCGGGTCACTACGGCGGACCCTGGCAGAACCAGCGCTCGGAGTTTGAGCACTTCGGCGGGCCGATCCTGGTGACCACCAACTGCGTGATCATTCCTCGCGCATCCAACACGTACTTGGATCGCCTGTTCACGCTGCGCACCACAGGCGTACCGGGCGCCAAAGTCGTCGACGAAAAAGATCTGTCGCCGATCATCGAACGGGCGCTGCAGATCGGGCCGCTGAAGACGACCCCGATCCACAAGATGGACCCGGGCTATCACTACACGACGGTGCTATCGATCGCCGACAAGGTCGTCGAAGCCGTCAAGTCCGGCCAGGTGAAGCGCTTCTTCCTGATCGGTGGCTGCGACGGTGCCGAACAGGGTCGCAACTACTTCACCGAGTTCGCGCACGCAGCGCCGCAAGAGACCATCATCCTGACCTTGGGCTGCGGCAAGTACCGCATCTTGGGGCACGACTACGGCACGGTAGCCGGCCTGCCGCGACTCTTGGATCTGGGGCAGTGCAACGACAGCTATGGCGCCATTCAGATCGCGCTGGCCCTGGCCAATGCCTTCAACTGCGGAGTCAACGATCTGCCACTGAACCTGGTGCTGTCGTGGTTTGAACAGAAGGCCGTAGCGGTGCTTCTGACCCTGCTGCACTTGGGAGTGAAGGGCATCCGCATCGGCCCTGCCCTGCCCGCGTTCATCACGCCCAATGTCCTGCGCATCCTGCAGCAAAACTTCGATCTGCGACCTATCGGCAAGAACGGTCAGCAAGACGCCTTGGCGACAATGAACTAACCCCGCCGAGGGCTCTGCCTGCCCCTCATGGCGGGCTGCATTGATCCGCCAACGAACCGCCCCACCCGCCGCCACGTAACTGTCTGCACAATCCACTTCTGAAGCTGCCAACTGTCGGCGATCTGCTGGCCGGCCCGACTAAGAAGGGAAACGTCCAGGCCAGCATCGCGGCATCGATCCGCGGACCGCAGAATGTCGCGCTGCGCATGCAGCTCCTGCCCCGCTATTGGGCAGGCCTGTGGCGCTGTCGCGGCCCGACTACAGCTTGAAACCACGCCGCGTGATCGAAGGCCGCTTGCGACACCGCCCACGGCACCGCGACCCAAGCCAACCCCCCTGACCGCACACCTGGGCAGCCCAGTGCAGCTAGACGATGGAGTGCTGGGTTGCTTCGTCAACGGAAACTACCAGCTGCTGCGCCCCGTCGATCCAGTCGTGCTGCAACGCGCTGGAAAGCGGACATGAACAAAGCGACCAAGCGGATCCGGGTGCGCTGCCTACCGGCCCCATCGTGCATCCCTACGTCAGCCAGGATGCGACGCTGTCGCTTGTGGCCAACCGGGCAATGATGATCTCGCTGCTGTTCGATCCGAAGAGCGCGATCTACCTGAGCAGCGAGATCCTGCCGCGCAAGCGCCTGGTCTTGGATCCCGAGCGAATCGCCGATTCGCTGGGCAAGCTGGCGCCGCCGTTTGCAGTGGGACCGCTGCTGCTGGATCCGCAGCACGTATCCGTGCCGCTTTGCGAAGTCGCCGAAGGCACACGGATCTGGCGCCGCAAAGTGGGCAACAGCTTCCC
>JAYRFD010001085.1:0-1899 GCA_041908565.1 Polyangia bacterium
GAAAACAGCGCGAGTGGCTTGAAGGCAGGCAGGTCCAGGGCATTGAAGGGCAGTGCAGACATGGGTGGCTCCTTTTACCGAGGAGACCAGAGTACTGCGATCGTCGACAGGAAGGAAAGAGGACTCACGACGGCGCGCGCGCGGTCCGGCTTGGCTTGCGCCACGGAAGGACACGGCGCAGCGCATCGCGCACGAACAGCACAGCCCAGCACAACGCCATCAGCAAGATGACCAGCGGCAGCGCAGCAGCGACGGATAAGCTGTGTGCGATTGGGGATGACAGCCGCCCATAACAAAGCGGAATGTGCAGCGCATACACGAACAGCGAAGCACCGCCCAGATGAAGCAGGACGCGAAGGACGAACGATCGCGCGGGCAGTCGATGAGCCAAAAGCTGCGCCAAGCACAGGACCGCCATCGCTCGCAGGGTTCCGTCGACAAGGTTGGCGATCACTGCCGGGTGCTGGCGATTCAGCGAGCCACCGATCGCCCACAGCAAGCCGCGCGTCGCCAGCCACGCCAGCCCGGCCCCCAACACGCAGGCCACGAACGCGCGCCGCATCTCCTGCGGCTGTAGCGAGCGAACTCGCAGGGCTTCTCCGACGCAGAAACCGATGGCGCAGAAGCCAAGCAGCGGAAACACCGGGAAGCGCGAGTACCCCGGCACGTCGAACCACAAGCCCCACGCCGCCGCCGCCCAGACCTGGGTAGGGGTTGGCAGTACGCGCGGAATCAAAAGCGCAGCGACGATCGAAACGATCAGCAAGGCTAGGGTCCACGCCCACACTCGCTGGCGCCCAACCAAGACCAGCGCGCACAGCGACAGCGATAGGCCGATGCAGTGCAGGATGTCGGCCCGCAGGATCTGCACCGCCTGAAAGGAAACAGGCCGGCTGCTTTCGATCAGCGCGTACAGCAAGCTGACGCCATAGCCCCACGCAACGATGCCCAGCCCACGACGAGCCAGCCCCCACCGCGTCTGCTTTCGCGTCTGGCCCCGCCCCCGCGCCGACTGCGCGCCCAGGCTTAGCCCGATGCCAGCCAGCAGCAAGAACAGCGGCGCCGGAATGCAGGCCAAGACGCGCGTCAGCCCATAGCCAAGGTCGTGCTTGTGCAGCGGATGAACCCAGCCATCAAAGGCATGCGTCTGGATCATCAGCAGCACGGCCAGCCCGCGCGCCACGTCTACCGCGGCATGTCGCGAAGCGGACGGACCGGCTGGCGGTCGCTGTGCGGTCAAGGGCATGCCATCCACGCCCGAACCAGACGCGGGTGCTTGCCGATAGACGCCCGACCGATCGGACTCGGGCTGCACGCTAGCCCTCGACGACCCGCGGGGAAGCAGACGGATCTTCGCTAAGTGCGAAGGCTGCACCCTGGGCATCCTCACAGACCGCAAAGCGGGTGGATCCGGGCAGCGATCGCGGCTCGGCGGCGACGCGTCCACCCAAGGCGTGAACGCGGTCTAGGGCCCTGTCCAAGTCGAAGACCCGCAGTCCATACAGCCACTGGTTGTGAATCTGCGGCGTCCGCGCGTTGCTGATTATCCCGCCGGACGGTGCGTCGCCTGGCTGCTGGGCAAAGATCCGCAAGGCCCCAAAGTCGGGCCCACCATCCCAGATCGCGACGGAATGCCAGCCAAACAGCGACGCATACTGCGACCACGCCTTGTCCGGATCAGGCACCACAAGCTGATGCCAAGCGACGGCGGACGAAGGCCCGCAAGGATCTGCCCCGGCGGAACAGAGGCCCAGCGGCGCCCCCTGCGGATCGCGCAGCACGACCAGATCGCGGCCCGCTTGGCCTTGGCTTTGGCCTTGGACGGGCCCGCGCTGCTCGGCCCCAAGCTGGATCAAGCGCTGCGTATACGTCGACAGATCCGGCACCGCGATCACGCCC
>JAYRFD010001086.1:0-2667 GCA_041908565.1 Polyangia bacterium
AGCCGGCACACCGAGCACGGTCTGGCTGGCGTCGTTGGCTTGCTGCACGACGCCGGTCTTATCGAGGGTCAGGATTGCATCGCCGATCGATCCCATGACCTTCGCCAAGCGCTGCTTGGCCAGGGCTAGCTCGCGCCGCAGGTTGTGCGACCAGGTCAGATCCTCGACGGCGACACAGAACAGCGGGGTGCTGGCTGGCACTGCTGGGTCGGCCTGGGCGGTCGGTGCAGCTTGTGCGGTCGGTGCGTCAGCGGTGCCCAGGTTCTGTGATGGCAGGCTGGGCTGCGTCGGCACCGGGCGCAGGGTGACGCGCAAGGGCAGGGGAAGCGTCAGATCGGCGACTACGCTGGGCACCTGGGCCGCCAGAGTCAGCGTGACGGTCTCGCCTTGCGCCAAGCGATCGAGGACCTTGCCGCCGTCCAGCAGATCATCGGGCGCCGATACACCCAGGACCTGGTGCAGAGGCTGAGCATGCCGCGAGCCACCGACGCAGAACAGCGTCTTGCGGGCGGCATCGGGGGTCGCAAACAGCAGGGCAGGGGGTGGCAAGGTGAACTGCCCCAGGCGCTCCAGCCGCTGGGCGGTGCCTTGCAGGTTCTCGGATTCCAGCTCGGTGCCGACGCGCTCGGCATAGGTCAGCAGCAGCTCGCGTTCCTGGGCCGTGAAGCCGCCATCGCCGACGCGATCGACCAGCAGCACACCCAAGGCGCTGGTGCGACCCAAGACCGGCACGACCGCGAACGAGCGCGGGCCGATGATGTCTTCTACCGCCTGCACGACCTCGTCGGGTAGGGCGTGGCCGGCGATCTCGCGGATCTCGGTGGTGCAAAACAGGCGCTCTTCACGCAGCGCGCGCACGATGTGGCTGCGCGACAGCGACAGCGGAACCTTCAGGCCGCTGACCGAAAAGCCCAGCGCGTTTTCGACCGAGGGCAGGTTGGGAATGCCGCGCGCCGTACAGCCCAGCGCGATGACCAGCGACTGCTGATCTTCATCGATGATGGCCAGGTTGGCGCTGTTGCACTGCAGCGTCTGGGCCAGGCCGTGCAGGATGGGCTCGAACAGCTCGCGGCGGAAGCGGCTCGGCCAGCCGGTGCTGACCGACTCGAAGACCAGGGGCGCGCTGGCGGCAGAGGGCGCAGACATGCGCGGCACGGTATCACGCCGCGAATGCCGGGAAGAAGCGCGCCCGATCTGCTGCAGGATGCCAGCAGCAGGCGGGGGTAAAGGCCCCAGCTGCGGCGCGTCGGCTCGTCGGGGGGCGGCTCGATGGGTGGTTGGCACAGGCACTGCTGTGTCCATCCAGTATGAAAACCCGCACGCGTCACTTGTTCGCTTCGCCTATCCCCGCGGCTCTGTTGGCTGGCACGGCCCTGCTTGGGCTTTCGAGCTGCGGCGGGCCGGAACTGGACTCGCTTGAGCCCGTCAACCCGACGGTGTTCGAAGCGGCGTCGATGCCGGCCTGCCACACCGCGCTGGCCAGCTTCGACGGCACCACGGCGTATTCCAACGGGCCGTACACCGGCACCGGCACATCCTGCGGCGGCGTCGTGGCGTCGGGCTATCAGTACCAGTGTGTCGAACTGGTCATGCGGCACTTTTCGCGCAAGTGGGGCCTGCGCTGGTACGGCAACGCCAAAGACCTGCTGAACAACGCGCCGCGGGCCAGCGTGGACGTCATCAGCAACGGCGATCGATCGCGTCCGCCGGTGCCCGGCGACATGGTGGTCTGGGAAAACAGCACCTATGGACACGTGGCGCTGGTGGTGGCGGTGCGATCCGGCGCCGTCGACATCATCGAACAGAACGTCAGCGGCAACGGCAAGGCGACGCTGCCCTACGACGGGGCGCGCATCGGCGCACGCTGGGGCAGCTGGGTTCCGACCGGCTGGGCACACGCCAAGGCCAACACCGGCGGAGGCCCCGGCCCCGGTCCCAGCTGGGACTGCAGCAAGTCGGACTACATGGGCCGGCAGTACTGGACCTGCGACGGCAGCGCGCGCAAGAAGTGCGACGGCGGGACGCCACGCAGCGAGTCGTGCAGCCTGGGCTGTTACAGCTCGGGCGTTGGCAAGGACGACCTGTGCATCGGATCGGGCAGCGGCTGGAACTGCGCCAACTCGTCGTACATGGGCAAGCAGTATTGGACCTGCAGCAGCGGCAGCCTGTATCGCTGCAACGGATCGACGCCGACCAAGGTCAGCTGCGGCGCCGGCTGTTCCACCCGTCCGGTGGGCAGCGACGACACCTGCAACTAGCCGATCGAGCCCCGCTTTCCTGCTTCTATGCGGGCATGCGGGGCGCGGCCGCGCAGCCGCTGCGTTCCTGCGGAAGACGATCTTGGCTGGTCAAGATTGGTGCTTTCGGCTTATGAGGGCGTGAGCGTGAACCTTCGCATGGCCCCCGCAATGGATCCCGTCACCCACCTGCAGATCGAACCGACGACGCGCTGCAACTTCACCTGTGGTTTTTGCTGCGGTCGGCAGATGACCCAGACCGATCTGTCGCTTGAGACCTTCGAACGAGCGCTGGCCGCCTTTCCCAAGCTGCAGCAGCTGGAACTGCAGGGCGAAGGCGAGCCGCTGATGAACCCGCACTTCTTCGACATGCTGCGTCTGGCGCGTGGGCGGGGCATCGCGGTGTCGTTCATCACCAACGGCAGCCTCG
>JAYRFD010001087.1:0-4049 GCA_041908565.1 Polyangia bacterium
GCAGAGCGCTGACAGCAAAAAAGACGAGGAAGACGACGAGGAAGACGACGAGGAAGACGACGAGGAAGACGACGACGGCACCAGCAGCGACGATGGGGATGACGACGACGAAAACGACGACGACGAAAACGACGACGCGTCAGGCGGGCCGCTGGCGCAGGCTCTGACGCAGATCGCAGCCCCGGATGCAGCAGGCGCGATCGACGATGCGCAGGCTGAGGATGAGTCGGACGAGCCGGACAGCGATCGATCGTATGCGCTGTCGGCGGGCCTGGATGTGATGGAGCTTGGCGGGCTTCTTCTGACGGGGGCGACGGTGCGCGGCGACTTCACGCTGCGGCGCCTGAACCTGCCGCGCTTCGGCCTGGGCTTGCGCGCCAGCTACGTCGCGTTTTCCGACACCCACGACTGGCTAAGCCTGTACGACCTGGGGCTGGAACTGGGCGAGCTAGAGCTTGCGCTGGTCGGTCGCTACCGCTTTCCGCGCGACCGCGGCCGCGTCGAGCTTGGCCTGGTCACCAACCTGCGCACGACGGATGCGCTGCCCGGTGGCTGGCTGCACGCCGAGTACGCTCCGACCTGGGGCCTGGGCCGCGCGCTGCTGTTTGAGCTAAACGCGGGGGTCAATCAAGTCGTCGCTGACACCAATGAGCTTCGCCTGCTGGGCAGCCGCGATCGCGTACAGGGCGGCGTCGACTGGGATCTGACGGCGCGCGAATTCATCAACGTGCTGGCGGGCTGGCAGCGCTATGCCAGCCGTCGACGCGAACACCTGTCCGATGGCTACATGGTTTTTGCCGAGGCAGGTCATCGTCTGCGCCTGGCCAACCCGGGCTGGAACCTGCGCGTCACCGGCTATGTCGAAGGAAACTCGCTGCCCGCTGCGTTGCCGCGCTGGGTGGCCCGCAAAGTCGATGCAGAGGAAGAAATTACCGTCGGCGATATCGTCGTCGAGCAGTTCGCCATGGTGGGCCTGGGCACAACGGTCCGTCGTGGTCTGCCCGGCAGCGCTCCGGCCGACGATCGTCGCTTTCGCTATTTCTGCGATCTGTGGGTGGGCTACTTGTGGCCGCTGAATCAGGTGGGCTTTGATGTGCAGGCCGGGTTGGGCTATTCCCTGCCCAAGCTCGGAGAGCTAAGCCTGGGGGGATATTTTTCCAACAGCCGCTTCGGCGGTGGCCGAGACGGAATCAGCGCCGGCATCAGCCTGCGCTGGGCCTATTGACCGTTCGGTCAACTCGCCATCCGCGGCGCTCGGTCGATAGCGACTTCGTCTGGGGCCCCGTGTCGTCCATCCTTGGATCTGGGTTCGGCGCCTCGTCTTCGACCGCGAAGCTGTTGAAGTTGTGCTTGCGAGTCTGCGGCAACGAGCCACCGAAGCCGACGACGAATCTCGTGATGGATGGCTTCTGCTTGCGGCGGCTCGGATGGCGGTGATGGTATTGGCCCCTGGGTCGGTCCCACCGCAGGGATCCGCCGCCTGACAGGTCGCTTGCCCGTGCCCGCCATACCCACCGCGGGATGGGAAAGCAGCGTCCCCAAGCCAAGGCACAGAGCCAGAGCGAAGCGTGACATAACGACCCCCTTATAGATGTACCCCCAGCTTCTCATCATTGGACGAGGCTGGCGTCGCTGGTGACCCCGATCGAAATGCACTCGGTTTTTCGAGACAAGTCTGATATAACCCCGCCTCTTGTGAACCGCTTGGCCACGCGAACCGTCGCTGGCCCCGCTGCAATCGACTCGAACGAAGGAGCCCGCTCCGCCATGCGCCTTGTCTCGCCGCTTGTGTCGTCTGTGCCTCGCCGCCTCGTCGCTGCGGCAGCGCTGTGCTTGCCTCTATTCGCTGCGCCGACGGTCCTGCTGGCCCAAGAGGGTGAGGCGCCTCCGGCCCCCTATGACTTGGGAGCACTGGACTGCGGCGAGCTAGACAAGGATTCGGGTCTGCGTCCCTTGCGTCCATCGCACACCGCCGGTGACGACTTGGACATTCTGTGCAAGGTGACGGTGTCGCTTTCCGACAAGAGCCCCGGCTCGCCCAAGTCGCATTCCGTCAAGCTGACCGTGCTGCAGTCCGGCAAGACCACGTTCGAACAGGCGCGTGACGCTCGCGTGCTGACGCCCGGTAAGCGCGTCGTGCTGTTCGTGGTCCCCGCTGAAAAGCTGCCGACCGAAGCCGGCAAAGTGCTGATCCGCGCCGAGCTTTCCAAGCCCGCCAACAAGCCCGGTATGAAAGAGGTCTCGTTCGATCTAGTCGCTGAAGACTAGACGCTGCTGTGCCTCGATACGCTGCCCTGAATGCGCATCAAGAAGCTTGAAATAGTTGGTTTCAAGTCGTTCTGCGACAGGGCCGTGGTGCGCTTTGACGCGCCGATTACCGGGGTCGTCGGACCCAACGGCTGCGGCAAGTCCAACGTCGTCGACGCCATTCGCTGGTGCATGGGTGAACAGTCCGCCAAGCACCTGCGCGGCAAGTCGATGGAAGACGTCATCTTCGCGGGCAGCGACCGCCGTGGCCCCTTGGGTTACTGCGAAGTGTCGATGACCTTCGAAAACGATGGGCGTCTTCCCGTCGAATACCTTGGGTACAGCGAAGTCACCGTCACGCGCCGCCTGTTCCGCGACGGCACCAGCGAGTACTACCTGAACAAGACGCCGTGTCGCCTGCGCGACATCAGCGAGCTATTCCTGGGCACCGGCATCGGCACCCGCGCCTACTCGATCATCGAGCAGGGCCGCGTCGGCATGATCGTGTCCAGCAAGCCCGAAGACCGTCGCTTCTTAATTGAAGAGGCGGCCGGCATCACCAAGTACAAGCTGCGCAAGAAGGCGGCGGAAAAGAAGCTAGACGCGACGCGGCAGAACCTGGTGCGCGTATCGGATATCGTCGCCGAACAAGAACGTCAGCTGGCCAGCTTGAAGCGGCAGGCCGAAAAAGCAGAACGATACAAACGGTATCGAGCCGAGCTTCGCGACATCGAGCTTTGGGGGCTGTCGCAGCGCTGGCTGGGCCTGGTCGCCGAAGAGCGTGTCTATCGCGACCTGTGCTCGTCCGCCAGCGAGACGCAGCAAGCGGCAGAGGCGGCGCGGCAGGCCATGGAAGCCGAGCTTGCCGCCATTCGCCTGGAAATGGGCGAGGAAGAAGCCCGCCTGCAAGAGATGCAGGAGCGCCTGTATTCGCTCGACAACCAGGTCAAGCTGGGCGAAGCCGAAAACGAGCACGCGCGCAAAGAAGAGACGCGGCTTCTGACGGAAGCTCAAAAGCTGCGCGCCGAACAAGAAGCGCTGCATCAGCGCGGCGAACAAGCCACCGCCGAAAGCACACGCGTTGCCGAAGAACTGGCAGCCCTGTCCAGCCAAGGCGAAGGCATGGACGACCGCCTTCGCGAAGGCGAAGAAAAGCTGAAAGCGGCGCGCGAACGCTTGGCCGAATTTGGTCGCACCAGCGACGGCATCAAGTCCGATATCGCGCAGCAAAACGCGGAAATCGCACGCGGTGAAGCGGCCGATCGCAGCATGACGCGGCAGATCGACGACCTCGATCAGCGCTTGATGCGCAGCGAAGACGAAGAGACGCGCCTGGCCAGTCGCAAAGGCGAGCTAGACGCCGAGATCGAAGGCCAGCAATCCCGCCTGGGCGGCTTGCACGAAGCGCGCGTGAATCTGGCGCGCACGCGACAGGAAGCCGAAGAGCGTCTGAAAGATCTGAAGCTGCTGGTTTCGCGTCTGGAAAAAGACGTCGACCACGTCAAGAGTGAGCTGAATAAGAAGAAGGCGCGGCATCACTCGCTGTCAGAAATCGCGGCGCGGCACGAAGGCTTTTCGCTGGGCACGCGCCTGCTTTTGCAGCGTCCACCGGGCAGCAATCCGTCCAAACAAGCCGCTGACAGCGACGACAAAGCGCCCAAGACACTGGCCGATCTGATCATCGCGCCGGCCGAGCTTGAGGTCGCGATCGCCGGGCGTCCAGGAAACCAGACCGTACTCGGCGCCCTGCGCGCCCACCTTCATGTCGGGCCGGCCCTTCACGGTGTCGGTATCCTTCACCA
>JAYRFD010001088.1:0-3307 GCA_041908565.1 Polyangia bacterium
TCCATCAGCGTGATCGACGGCGTGAGCTGAATGCGCGCGGCGTATAGGTCACGCTCGTGGGCTCGTTCAGGTCGGAACGCGACGAGCGCCGCAGCCCGCAGGCGGAGGCCAAAGCGATCGATCTGCGTGCAGGGCAGAAAGCCGAAGCAGCGCGTACCGACCGCCAGGTTGGGCATCCGCAGCACAGGCAGTGGGGCTGGCGATGGCTGTGGCGTCGACTGCGCTGCAGCAGATCGTGTCAGCAGCAACGCGACGAAGGCACAGAAGGAAAATGCACGCCAGAGATAGGGACATCGGCACGACATCTGGAACCCCAGGTGCTGCAAGAAGTTGAGAGCGATGCGGCAGGAAATCAGAGCGGGAGAAAGCCGGTGCAAGCTACCACGCTGATCCGACCGTAAATCTGGCGTTATCGGCGGTGCTGCGCCTGTGACCTCTGCATGAGGTTGGGGATAGAGCCGCATGAGGATCCCTCCATGCGCGCAAGTCGCGCGGCAGAGAGGATTCCTTGGCAACCTTCGTGCCAGAGGGCCAAAGCATCGTTGGCTCGACGGGAACTGAGGCTTCACGAAGAGCCATTCGCTAAGGAACAGCGGGCGGGATGCAGGCTTGTAGGCTATCGCTGGTGTGGCGCTCTACCGTCGCTGCCCATCGCGCCCACCGCTGCCCATCGCGCTGCGGCTTAGTCTTGAACCAAGACCTGCTTCTTCTTGGTCGCGCGCTTCTTGCGGTCACCCGGCTTCGACTTATCGTCGCTGGCTGCCGCGCTGGTAGCTGCGGGGGCTGGCTGTGGAGCCGCTGCTGGCGGAGCCCCAGGAGCAGTCGGGCTGGTGGCTGTGGGCGATGGGGAAGCCAGAGCTGCTGTCGGCGGTGTCGCAATAGCCGTTGGCGTGGTGGCAGGCAGTGGAGCCTTGGTACTGACGACTCGCCCGATGATGACGACACCCAGCGCCAAGATCGTCGCAGCGCCTGCGCCCAGCACCACTCGATTGCGGGTGCGCTTGCGGGCCGCGCGCGTGTCTTCGCCCGTGATCTGCTGACCGGCGCGCAGATCGCTGCGGTCGCGATCGGCCGTCGCCGCTTGGCTCAGCGCTCCACTGCCCGTCTGCCCATCAGCGGTCGGCAACTGCGAAGGCGAGTCGTCCGCAGGGGCTGCCGCAGGCAAGGCCAACAGCGAGTGCGTCGAGGCGCCAGGCTTCAGGCCCAAGAGCTTCGAGAGTTCATCGCGAAGCTCGGCCATCGTGGGACGATCGGTCGGCAGCTTGGCCAGCGTGCGCTCGAACAGCGCGCAGACCGGATCCGGCAGCGTGGCATTCAGCGACTTCAGCGGCCGTGGGTCTTCGTAGCGATGCACGAATTCCCAGTTCGCCTTCGACGGAAACGGCCAGTCGTTCGCCAGCACCTGATAAGCGATGACGCCCAGGGCGTACACGTCGACACGGTCATCCAGCGTCTTTGATGCGATCCATAACTCGGGGCTCATATACGGCGCGGTGCCGATCTGCACGCCGGTCTTGGTGTGAACCGCCTGCAAGTGATCTGGCAGTGGCGTATCGGGCCGCGTCATGAACTTCGCGATCCCGAAGTCCAGGATCTTCACACGCACCCCGTCGCGGGCTTCGGGGTCAGGGACCAGGATGATGTTGCTCGGCTTTAGATCCCGATGCACGACGTTGCTCTGATGCGCTGCTGCCATCACGCCAGCGATCTGGCGCAGAATCCACAAACCATCTGTGCCCATTGCAGGCTGGCCGGACTTCGCCGCCGCGCGCAGGTGATCCAGCAGCGTCTCGCCAGCCAGTAGCTCCATCACCATGTACGCTTCGCCGCCGTCGAGTCGCCCGGTCTCATAGACCTGCACCACGCCCGCGTGCTGTACCTGATTCGCGATCTTCGCTTCGTTCAGAAAGCGCGCGATCATCTCTGGGCTGTGCGCGTGCTCACCGGTCAAAAGCTTGATCGCTGCCTCGCGATTCAGCTCGCGATGCTTGGCGCGATACACCGCCCCCATGCCGCCCTGACCTAGCTTGCCGACGATGACGTAGTTTCCGACCACATCCCCGGTCTGAAGTTCACGAGCTTTGCTTGCGGGTGCATTGGATGAAGCCATCGGACAGCCCTACCCAGCGACGGACGAACAGCGCTGATTCTCTCACTGCTGAGGTCGCCTGACTAGCAGCATTTGCGCAGGCCCATCTACCAGCATGGCAGCCCTGCTTGTCCGGTGGGCAGAGATGGGCGCTGTGGGCAGCGACGAGGGATGACCTCTTCACCGATAGCCCAATCTCGCCCATACCTGCCCACCGCCTGCGCCGGGTCTACATCAGCCTGGTGTACACGACACGGTCGCATCGCTCATGTGGCTCGGGTTGGCTCGCGGGTTGCTGTAGGCCGTGTTTGTAGGCCATGGCCGCGTCTCACGCAGGCGAGGGCCACCGGTCTGCGCAGGAGACCGACACATGAACCCTGGCCCAAATCCCCGACGCACCGTCTGGACCACGCGCCGAGAAGCGCTCGGCATGACGCAAGAGGAGCTATCCATCGGCAGCCTCGTCGGCATCACTCGCCTCAAGGCGATCGAAGCAGGTCGCGGCGAGCCCACCCCCGCCGAGCATGCCAGCCTAGCGCGCGCGCTCGATCAAGCTCCGCCGCGTCGATGAGCAGGCAGCAGCGATCAGAGGTCGCCCGACCGTGGCTCGCGACCTCGCAGCAGTCGCTGAGCAATCTCCTCGACATCTGCCAGCGAGACCTCCCCTCCAAGCCCGCACTCACGCAGGTCGCCCAGGATGCGCGTCAGCGTCTCAAGCGGCGCCTGCCCGATCCGGCGGGCAAAGCTCAGGCGAAACGCCAGGATGAGCTGCCCGGTGTCTGGGGCTCCGCCTACTTCGACCCGCGCCGGTCTCTCGGAAGCAGAGACCAGGCAGGGGGCGATATCCAGCGCAAGCCCTGCCTCGGGCGCACGGGCGTCGGGAAAGCCAAGCCGCCGTAGCGCGGGTCTCCACTCCGTTGGCGCGGGTACGTCGCAAGACTCGACGACGGCGAGCAGCGACGGCGGAACCTGCAGTGCCGCAGCCAGAGCCACCTGCGAAAGCTCGCGACGACGTCGCTCGCGCTGAAGCCAGCGCCCACGGGTCTGCACTGGAGCCAGCGCCGCGACATGCGCTGCCGCCGCACTCGGACGCACCAGCCCCAGCTCCATCAGCGGAGCCATCCACGCGACGGGCAGCAAGAGGTTGCTGCGCTCTAGCTGCAGCAAGCCCGCGCAGCGGACATGCAGCGCCTTCGCCAGCCGATGCAGGTGGACCGA
>JAYRFD010001089.1:0-3511 GCA_041908565.1 Polyangia bacterium
CCATCGGGTCGGTCGTACGGGCGGCCATCGGGTCGGTCGTACGGGCGGCCATCGGGTCGGTCGTACGGGCGGCCATCGGGTCGGTCGTGCATTTGTCTGGGCACCGCGCTGCGCTGCTCGTGTACAACCGATTCATGCACAGCGATGTCTATGACCGGCTGATCGCGCGCAACTACGACGCGGTCTATTCCGTGCTGCGCGATCCATCCGGCGACGCAGCGTTCTACTTACAGCAGGCGCGTGAGTGCGGCGGCCCCGTGCTGGAGCTGGGCTGCGGCACCGGTCGCACCTTGCTGCCGATCGCGCGTGCTGGCATCGACTGCGTTGGCCTGGATCCCTCGTCGGAAATGCTGGCGGTCCTGCGCGAAAAAGATCCGCCGCCGAACCTGCGCTTGGTCCAAGGCTGCATGCAGGATCTGGACTTGGGCGCCGCGCGCTTTCCGTTGATCACGGCTCCGTTTCGCGCCTTTTCGCACCTGCTTACCGTCGAAGCACAGCTTGCAGCGCTGGGGCACATTCGTCAGCACTTGGCCCCCGGCGGGCGCTTTGTCTTCGATCTGTTCGACCCCAAGCTGGAACGCATGGCTCTTTTGCAAGAGCCCGAGACACTGGCCGCCACGTTTCAGTACGAAGGCTGCGCGGTGCAGCGCTTCGATTCGGTGACGCGCGACCTCAGCACGCAGATCATCACGCTGCGCATGCGCTTTGCGGGCGGCCCTGCTGCACTGACCGGCTCGACCGAGCTACACATTCGCTGGTTCTATCGCTACGAAGTCGAGCACTTGCTGGCGCGCGCTGGCTTCGCGCAGGTGACGATCTGCGGCGGCTTTGACGGCCGCCCATGGACAGCAGGTGGCGAGACTGTGATCAGCGCCCGCTAGTCCACCGCGGTCCATCGCCCGTTCATCCACCAGAACCGAACGCTTACCAATGGAGCATCGACGGATTTCGCGGATAAGTTCTGCGGATCGATTTCGCGGACGGACTTCGTCGACGCGTTTCGCCCCTTAGGGCTTGGGTCGGCCCGCGTCGCCTTGCCGCAGTCGCTGGTGCAGATCGTCGCCCAGGTTGCCGTAAAACTCGATGGCGTTGCGGTCGGCGTTCTTTACCGTCAGATACGTCGGGAAATAGCCAGTGGGCTGCAGCCCAAAGCGGTGAAAGGTCGAAAGCAGGTTGTCACCGCGCCGCGTTGGGTAGCTGATCAGCAGGCGCTGATCGAAGCGATGCTGGGCCAGCGTACGCAGGGCCGCAAACAGCCGCGACAGCGACACATTGAAGAACGGCGGGTCACACAAGATCAGGTCGTAGTCTTCGCCCAGCCAGGTTGGGCGCTGCAGATCCCAGTGCACGAACCCGGCGCAGTCCGCGAAGCGATCGTCGATGTCCAGAATGCGCACCGGATGTCCGGCGCGGGCCAAGCGCTGTCCCACCATCGGCGCACAGATGCAGCACGGGCGCGCAAAGGACGCCGCAAAGGACGCCAGGTGATCCAGCGTCTCGCTGGCGAAAAAGTACTGCTCGTTTTCGTGACGTTCATCCATGGCCGTTCGACCTGGGGGGCTGCTGGGGCGCTGCGGACGCGTGGCTTGGGATGCCACTGTGGACTGTGATCGTATCACGCCGTGACCGACGGCAACCGCGCGGTTTGTGATATGGTGCGCGCGTGATTGCGCAGCTAGCAGACATCTCGTTTGGCTATCCCGGCACCGAGCTCTTTACGCACGTGTCGTTTCAGATCAATCCCGGGCAGCGCATTGGCCTGGTGGGCCCCAACGGCGCCGGAAAATCGACGCTGCTGCGCTTGCTGATCGGTGAACTGGCCCCCGATGGCGGTCAGGTGGTGCGGGCCCGCGGCAAGCGCTTGGCGTACATGCACCAGTCGCAAGAGTTCCATGGCCACGGCACGCTGTGGGACACGCTGCTGTTGCCATTTGCAAGTCTTTTGCAAATGCGATCGGAGCTGGCGCAGCTGGAAAGCGAGATCGAACGCGCCGAAGGCGAGCGCGCCGAGGCCCTGCTCAAGCGCTATGGCGAGCTGGAACACGAGTATTCGCACCGCGAAGGCTATACGCTGGAGAGTCGGGCTCGCGCATTGGCCCATGACCTGGGATTTTCCGATGACGATCTGCAGCGCTCCGTCGCCAGTCTGTCGGGTGGCGAGCGCGGCCGAGTCGAGCTGGCCAAGGTCCTTTTGGATCAGCCCGATCTGCTTCTTCTGGATGAACCGACCAATCACCTGGATGCCGAAGCGGTCGAGCACTTGGAAGAACGCTTGGCCGCCTGGCCCGAGACGCGCGCCCTGCTTTTGGTCAGCCACGACCGGTACTTCTTGCAAGCAGTTTGCAACGAGATCGTCGATGTCGAAGACGGCGATCTGGTGCGTTATCCCGGTAGCTACGAAAAGTACGTCGTCGCCCGCGGCGAACGGCACGAACGCCTGAACGCTGAATGGGAACGCCAGCAGGGGCAGATCGCGCGCACCGAAGACTTCATCCGCCGCAACATCGCCGGGCAGAAGACCAAGCAGGCGCAGTCGCGACGCAAGATGCTGGAAAAGGTCGATCGCATCGATCGGCATCGCGACACGTGGTCTTCGGCGGGCGAAATCGGCCTGCGCTTCGCCGTCACCGATCACCGCGGCGGCAAAGAGGTCCTGCGCTGCGAAGGCGTCGAGCTGGGCTATGGCGAAGGCCCGGCCCTGGTGCGCGACCTGAACCTGACGATCTATCGCGGCGAACGCATCGGCATCGTCGGCCCCAACGGCGCCGGCAAGACGACCTTGTTAAAGGCGCTGATCGGTCGGGGGTCGCCGCGTCGCGGCTTCATCACGTTGGGTCACGAAGTGCGCATCGGTTACTTCGATCAGAAGCTGGAAGACCTGAACGAAGACTATTCGCTGATCGACGAAATCCGCAGCGTGCGCGGCGACTGGAACGAAGACGTCGTGCGTGGCTATCTGGGGCGCTTTCGCTTCAGCGGCGACGATGCCTTCAAGCGCGTCAAGGGCCTGTCGGGCGGCGAACGCAACCGCTTGCAGATGGCCAAGCTGATGCTGCGTCCCTACAACCTGCTGGCGATGGACGAGCCGACCAATCACCTGGACATCGCCGCGCGCGAGACCTTGGAAGAGGCGCTGTCTGAATACGAAGGCTCGCTGGTGGTGGTCAGCCACGATCGCTACTTCTTGGATCGCGTGGTCACCAAGATCCTGCACTTGGACGCGGCGACCGGGCGCATCGACGAGCACGTCGGCAACTATTCCGACTATCGGCGGCGAACCATCGAAGCGCAGGCTGCGCGGGCGGCCGCCAAGGCCATCGAAGCAGCCAAGACCGCGCGCCCGACTGGCAAGAAAGACGCCCCTGCGCCGACACCAAAAGCCGCGGCGGCCAAATCGGTCGCACCGGCGGAAAGCGCGGGCAGCAAGGAAGATCGCGTCGCCGCCCACCAAGCGCGCAAAGAACGCGAACGCAACCTGGAGCGCAAGCAGAAGCGCCTGACCCAGCTTGAA
>JAYRFD010001090.1:0-3177 GCA_041908565.1 Polyangia bacterium
CCGTGGGCTTCGGCCAAAGAGGCCAAGAAAGCCGGCAAGCACGGCCGCCGAACGCTGCACGCCGCGCGCGCCCAAGCCCACCTGCCCCCCTGGCTGGCAGCCTGGCAAGCCGCATAATTATATTAAAATATAATCGACTGATCGTAATTTTATTACGAATTAATTATTAATCAATTAAACCTGACTGGCTGGCGCGTCGACTTCGCGATACATGATATCGCTGCGCAGGGCGTACTTGGTGCCGCGTTTCAGGATGCAGCCTTCGTGCAGAAGGAAGTGCTGAAACAAAAGCGCCTGTCCCGTGCGTGGCGAGATCTTCTGCCGTAGCTCTAAAAAGTCGGTCTCGCCGCCTTCGAAGCCTTCGTTCAGATAGATCATGAAGGTCAGCAGGCTGCGTTCGCGCGGGCTGCGCAGGAAGCTGCCGTCGTAGTGCGGCGCAAAGCGCTGGCCTTCGCGATAGCGATAGCCACGGAAGCGCTCGTTGACGCCGACCGGTTCCTTGCCCATCAAGCGAGCCGGAATGTGCGGACGGATGCGGTCAAACAGCCGCGCCGCCAGGTCGATGTCGTCGAAGATCACGCGATCGTTGTTGCGAATGCCGCGATCCAAGACCGGCCCGCCGCGGGCGTTGATCGTCGCGATCTCTGGTTCCAGGGCTTCCATGCGTGCGATCGCCTCTGTGCATTCCGACGGAGAAAACACCCCATCCACGGTCCACACCAGCGGCGCATGCAGATCCAAGTTCGCGGCCATCATGTACCCAGCGTAGCCGTATCGCCCCGCCGGTGGTCGCGCGAAAAAAACCGCGCAGGCGCAGGCCCCAAAAGGGCAGCCGGGACGCTTAGATCGCCGCCTGAGCGGCTGCGATCTGCGCCAGCGGCAAGCGCAGCGGCGGGCAAGCGTAAAACGCAAAGCCCTGCTGTTCGCAGAACGCCACCGCCGCGGGATGCACGACCGCCGTCGCGGCATCCAGATCACACAGGCCGATCGGCAGACCTGGAGCCTCGGCACGCAAGGCGGACAGCGTCTGGGTCAGCGGCTCGGCCAGGCTGCGGTGCCAGGTGGCGCCAGCCGCAATCGCCGCTGCATCCAGCGCAGGGTGCCCGGTCTGCGAACGCAACAGCGATGCGGGCGAAAGCACCAAGACATCGCTCTGGCGGGCCAGATCGACCAAGGCCGACCGATCCAAAAAGGCCGTCAACACCACACCCAGCGACGGAATGGGCAAGCCCAGAGATCGACTGTGATCGGCAAGCTGAGCACGCAAGCGGGCTGCCGTGGCCAGCCGATCGACCGCCGCGACGGCATGGGCCGGCCACAACACCGTCCACGGCAAGGCCAAGGTCCCCGCATCGCCCCGCAGCGACTGTCGCCATGCAGCGATGCCCGCGACGCCATCGTCCCTTCGCACATCGCTGGCAGACAGGTTGAACAGCAGCGACTGCACGTGGCTGGGCAGCGCGACGCGCGGTGCATCCGCATCGGTATCGACCGGTCGACGCACGAACACCAGACCTGCAGCGCCCAAGGCCACGGCCATGGCCAGATCGGCGGGCTGTTCGATGGTGGCCAGCGTACGCAGGCGGCGACGCGCGGCCGCCATGTCCAGCACCGCCTGCAGCGCCCGGTTTTCGCGCAGGTTGGCGACCGACAGCGATACCTCGCCAAGCAGCACGTCGCCGGTTCGCCCGTCGATGCTCAGCACGTCGCCGCGCTGCAGGCTGTGTTCGCGTGTGGACACTGTGCCGGCGGATGGATCGATGCTCAAGCTGTTGGTGCCGACCACAGCCGGTCGACCCAGGCCGCGCGCGACGACGGCGGCATGCGATGTCAGGCCGCCGCGCGCCGTCAAGACGCCGGCCGCCAAGCGAATGCCAACGATGTCATCGGGAGACGTATCGACCCGAACCAAGATCGGCGTGCGCCCGCCACCCGCCCGCACGTGGGCTTCCACTTCGGCGCTGGAAAACGCGATGGGACCGATGGCGACGCCGGGGGACGCTGGCAGGCCACGGGCGATGCGAACGCGCGGAGCGTCGGGGGCAATGGTCGGATGCAAAAGCTCAACCAAGCGACCGGCATCGATGCGCGACAGAGCCTCGACCGGTGACACCACGCCTTCCTGCGTCAAGTCCGCGGCGATGCGCACCATGGCCTGCGCGCTGCGCTTGCCGGTCCGCGCTTGCAGCAACCACAGCACACCGCGCTCGATCGTGAACTCGATGTCCTGCATGTCGCCAAGCTGACGTTCCAGGACATCGGCGTGCTGCAGCAGCAGAGACGCGGCGTCGGGCAAGACGCGAGCAAGCTCAGACAAGGGCTGCGGCAGTCCGGTTCCGCCGACCACGTCTTCGCCTTGCGCACACAGCAGGAACTCGCCGTACGGTGCTCGCGTCGAAGGTTCGCCGCCGGATGCCGCTGGCGCCGCGGTCGTCGCCGTCGCGTGGCCAGCAGGGGCCGCTGCGAACTTGGCCCCCGTCGACGGATCACGCGTAAACAGGACGCCGGTGGCCGATCGTTCGTCCAGGTTGCCGTAGACCATGGCCTGCAGGACGACGGCCGTTCCCAGGTCAGCCGACAAGCCCGTCAGGTGGCGATAGTCGCGGCTGCGCGGAGCCTCTGCCGAACGCAGCACCCCCCAGATCGACCAGCAAAGCTGCGACGGCAGATCATCGGGCAAAATCACGCCGGTTCGGGCCGTAACTTCTGCCCGCAGCCGCTTGGCCTGCGCGATCAGCGCATCGTCTGTTGTGGGTGGATCGTGTCGCACCTCGCGCCGGGTCAGGGCAGAAACGGCAGACAGGACGCTGCCGTCGACCCAGGCATCGCCTCGCGGATCAGCGGCGCTGCCGTCGGCGCTGAGCATGGCGTGGCAGAACTGCTGCAAGAAGCGCGCATAACAGTCCAAGGCAAAGCGTCGACTGCCCGCCCACGCCGCCAAGGCCGGCAAACCCTCGGGGTGCAGGCCGACGTTGAGAATGCTGGCCAGCATTCCGGGCATCGACTGCGCCGCCCCACCGCGGACCGCCAACACCAGGGGCCTGTTGCGCGCTGGCGCATCGACATCCGCATCGGAACCGACGGACCCGATGGCGGAAGACGGCTTGGGCAGCAAGCTGGCCATGTGCGGCTGCAGTTCCTGCCACAGCGACGGCCACAGATCGAAAAAACGCTGCC
>JAYRFD010001091.1:0-3003 GCA_041908565.1 Polyangia bacterium
CACAAGGCGATACGGCCCATGCACATGGAAGGCTGGTTCGATGAGATAAAGCGCTACATGCGCTTTGGCCCCGATGACGAGTCGGCCCTGCGCGCCTTGGCCCCCCACATCGAGCCGCACCTGGAAGACATCGCGCGGACGTTTTACGCACGCATCCAAGAGCACGATCGAGCGCGCCAAGTTCTGGAGAGCGGCGAGAGCAGCGTGGGTCGCTTGCGCACGACGCTGCGCGAGTGGATGCGGCACTTGTTTGCCGGCCCATGGGATGACGCCTACTTCCAGCTGCGCTGCCGTATCGGGCGGGCCCACGTCCGCATCGCGCTGCCTGAGCCGTACATGTTCGGCGCGATGAACGTCCTGCGCACCGAGATCACAGATCGTATCCAGACGATCTATGCGAACGATCACGCCGTCGCCAGCGCGGCCAAGCAAGCCGTCGATCGCATCCTGGATCTGGAGCTTGCGATCATGCTGAACACCTATCGCGAGGATCTGGAAGCGCAGCAGGCGCGCGCCGAGCGGCTGGCGACCTTCGGGCAGCTCGTGGGCTCGATCGCGCATGAGTTGCGCAACCCACTTGGGGTAATGGAGTCCTCGCTTTACATCCTAAGGACGCGGGCGGCGGCCGACGATCGGTTGAAGAAACACGCGGACCGCATCGGCGAACAGATTGCGCTGGCCAACAACATCATCACGACGTTGCTGGACATGATTCGCGACAAGCCGCTGCAGCGTGAACCGCTGCAGCTGAAGGCCTTGGTGCAGCATGTCTTGACGCTGCTGACCGTACCGCCAGGGGTCACCCTACACATCGACATTGCCGACGACGCCGATCGGATGCACGGTGATCGGACGCAGCTGGGCCAGGCCCTGCGCAACCTGCTTGAAAATGCGCTGCAGGCGGTCGGCGGCAGCGGTCGCATCGACGTGACCGCGCGAACCGTCGCTGGCCAGGTCGAGCTGCGCATCGCCGATAGCGGGCCCGGGGTCGATCGCGCGATTCAAAAGCGCCTGTTTGAACCGCTGATCAGCGCCAAGCCAGGCGGCATCGGTCTGGGCCTGTCCCTGGTCCGCCGCATCATCGAACGACACGGCGGGTCGGTGCGTTACGCCGTCGATGACCGCCAAGGCAGCGGAGCGTGCTTCGTCGTTCTTCTGCCCGATCCACAGTCAGCCCGGGAACCCTCGACGCATGTCTAAGATCCTCATCACCGATGACAATCGTCCGTTTGCCGAAAACCTGGCGGAGATCCTCGAAGACGCGGGGCACCAGGTGGTGATCACGACATCAGGTGAAGACGCGATCCGGCATGTGCAGCAGAGCCGCTTCGACCTGCTTGTATCCGACATGCGCATGCCTGAAATGGGCGGAGCAGAGCTTGTGCACCGCGTGCGCCGCATCGACCCCGGGCTTCCGGCGCTGGTTATCACCGCATTCACCCGCGACAACGACCTGGAACAAGCCCGGCAAGAAGGGCTGCTGGCGATCTTGCCCAAGCCTGTACCAATCGCTGCGCTGTTGCCCTTGGTTGCGTGCGCGCGTCGCGATGGGCTGGTCGCGATCATCGAAGATGACAGCCAGCTTCTGGACAACTTGACGGAAGCTCTGCGCGACCAGGGCTTCGCCACCGTCACGGCCACATCGGTGCTGGAAACCAGCCACATGGAGGCGATCGCCCCCTTCTTGGCACTGGTCGACTTGCGCGTGCCGGGGGGACCCGATGGCGAAGCCGTGCGCTCTCTGCTGACCCGCTACCCTGGGATCCAGATCGTGGTGATCACTGCACATCCAGATGGACCCATTCTTGCAACACCCAATCGCATCTTCACCAAGCCGTTCAACACGGTGGATCTGCTGACAGCAGTGGAGGCGATCCACTCTCAACATCGGGCCAGTCGCCTTGGTTAGCGCCCATTCAAAAACGCTGTTGTTGGTCGATGACAATCGAGCCTTGGCCGACAACCTGCGAGAGATTCTTGAAGACGCCGGATATTCCGTGCGTGTGGCCGGTGGATATGCGCAAGCGCTGGCGGCAGAGCGTGACTTTGCCGTCGCACTGGTCGACGTGCAGCTGCCCGATGGAGAAGGGACGGCTCTGGCTGCTGAGCTGAAGCAGCGCCAGCCCGACTTGGAAGTGATCCTGTTGACCGGCTTTGCGACCGTCGAATCGGCCGCTGCTGCGGTCCGGTCGGGCGCCTGGGCCTATCTGACCAAGCCGTGCTCGCCCGAGGATCTGCTGCTGACCATCCGCCAGGCCATGCGCCATGTTCTGTTGCTGGAAGAACGCCGCAGCTTGAGCCAACGCGCAGCCATTGCCGAAAAACTCGCGGCAGTGGGCACTTTGGCCGCAGGTCTGTCGCACGAGATCCGCAACCCGCTGAACGCCGCATCGCTGCAGCTAACGCTTCTGGAACGCCGCCTGCGTCGTCTGCCCATCGATTCACAAGCGCAGTATCTGGAGCCGCTTGATCTGGTGCAGCACGAGATCCGTCGGCTTAGTCAAATCGTCGCGGACTTCCTGCAGTTCGCGCGTCCACGCGACTTCACGCCGGTTAGCGTGGACCTGGGCTCTGTCGTCGAATCGGTCGTCGCGCTGCTGCGCGCGCAAGCAGAAGCCGCGGGCCTGCGGCTTGAGCAAGTGATCGCTGCCCCGGTTCAGATCGACGGTGACGCGGGCCTGCTGCAGCAGGTGCTGATCAACTTGGTGCTCAACGCGCTGCAGGCGACGCCGCGCAAGGGCTGGGTGCGCATCTCGCTGGCTCAAGTCGATAGCTCGGCCGTGTTGAAAGTCGACGACAGCGGGCCAGGGATTCCGCACGATCTACGGTCCCGCGTCTTCGAGCCCTTCTTCACGACGAAAGAGATGGGCTCAGGCTTGGGCCTGCCCTTTGTGCACTCGATCGTTCAACAGCACGGCGGCACCATCGCGGTCGAAGACGCCGAATCAGGTGGCGCCAGCCTGGTGATCACCCTGCCGCTTAGCGCTTCCCACGCTCAGCGCC
>JAYRFD010001092.1:0-7082 GCA_041908565.1 Polyangia bacterium
CCGCGGCATCCCGCCGCGGCACTTCAAAGAGTAGACATGCACGCTGCCCCGACTCGTGCTCTGTTGTCCGCCCTGGTGCCCACGCTGGTGCCCACCCTGGTGCTTGGCTGCTGGCTGGCGCAGGCTTCCGCGCTGGCTGCACCGGTGCCGCCCACCGCTTCGCCGACGCCAGCGCAAGCCACACCCGCCGCGCGCGATGCCCAGTCGCCCTACGACCGCGAAGTGCAAAGGCTGCGGGCCCGCTTTCAAGAAGAGGCCTCGCGGCCTGGATCTGCGACGGCCGTCGTGCCGCTGCTGGGTCTGCCTGCGCTGTGGGAATGGGTGGATGATCGCGCGGCGCTGCTGGACTTTGCGCGCGAAGCGGCCCGTCCTCGCCCGACGCTGCTTCCGACTGTGCAGGCGCAGGCCAAAGCGATCTTGCGCGATCTGTTGCTGCGCTCAGGCGATCGATCCGGAGCCGCCGCCCTGAATCGCGAGCTTGGTTATCTGCAGACGTTTGCGATCTTGGGCGCCTTCGACAACGACGGACGACGCGGCCACGCAGCGGTCTACCCTCCGGAACAAGAAGAAATCGCAGCCACTGCCGAGCAGACCTATGAAGGTCGACATGCCCGCCTGCCCCTGCACCTGCGCACGGTTCCACCTGATGCGCTGGCCCGCGACGGCAGCCTGCACCTGGAAGCGTGGATGAGCCCCGACACGCAAGGCACCGCGTACGCAGTCTGCTACGTCAAAAGCCCGCAAGCCCAGCGAGTGGCGCTGCGCATCGGCGCAAGCGGTGCCGTCAAAGTGTGGGTCAACCGTGGGGCAGCCGTCGGCAGCAGCGACGCCTACCATCCGCTGTCATTCGAGCAGACCGTCGCTGTGGCGCCACTATTGGCCGGCTGGAATCGCATCTTGATCAAACTGTCGGCCAGCGATCGACCGTGGGCGCTGGCGGTTCGACTGACGGCTGTCGACGGGTCGGCGCTGCCGGGTCCCCCGCTTCAGACCAGCGCAACGCCGCCCAGCCCAGGCTGGCCGATTCCCAAAGCGGTCCCGGCCGCTGGCCCGGCCCCGGCATCGCTGGAACGCGCGCGGCGCGATCGACTGGCGCGCACACCGGCGCGCGATGCTGCAGCACGGGCGCAGGCACTGGTCGACCTGGGCAGCTACTTGCACCATGTCCAGCCCAGCGATGTCGAAAAGCACGAAGATGCCGCACTACTGGCCGAAGCCATGGCCCTGCGTCCCAGTCGACGGACCGCCTTGCTGCTGGCCGCCGCCAGCCCGGACCACAACCAAAAGCGCCAAGCCCTGGAACAAGGCGCCGCGCTGCCGCTGGCTGGTTCGGGGGCCTCAGCGCCCACGGATCGTGATGCGGTCGAAGCGCAGGCCCAGCTGATCTATGAACTCGGTCGCAGCTACGACGATGGCCAGCGTCAGCTACCGGCAGAGTCAGCGTACCGACAAGCGCTGGACTTGGTGCCGACGCTGTATGGCGCAACGCTGAGCCTGGCTCAGCTACAAGCAGCCCGGGGGCTGTTGGGCATTGCAGAACAGATGGTCAACGCGGAAGCGACAGCGCACCGCGCGCTGCGGGTTCTGCGCGCGCAGGCCGACATGCTCGAACGCGGCGGTCACCATCCAGAAGCAGAGACGATCCACAACCGCATCCTGACCGAAAGCCCGGAAGACAGCGAAGCCCTGCGCATGCTGCTGCAACGGGCCCGCGCCAAAGGCGAAGTCGACCCAGCGCTGTCGCTGCTTTCACGACTTGCACAGGCCAGTCCAGAGCTTTTGTTTCCCGTGCGCGAACGTGTCGACGTGCTGGAAGGCGCCGGACGCATCGAACCTGCCTTGTCGGAAGTCAACGCGGCGATGCCGCAGCTTTTGGGTGATGCCGATTGGCACGAACGACGTGGACGCTTGCTCAGCCGCTTGGGTCGCACCGACTTGGCGCTGCAAGCGTATCGCCGATCGCTGGAGCTGAAGCCGCAGAACCCGACGCTGCGTAAGTACGTGACCTTCTTGGATCCGCAGGCCCGATCCGGCGAGGATCTGGCGCGCGCCTTCCGCATCGACGTGAAGGGCGTCCTTTCCCGTCCGCGACCGCCCGTGCAAAAAGGCGAACCCGCGCGCGTTCTGTTGGATCAGCAGGTGACGCGCGTGCACGAAAACGGCCTGTCGGAAGTCTATGCCCAGCGCATGATCGAAATTCTCGACGAGCGCGGCGCCCACGAATACGACGAGCACGACATTCGCTTCACGCCCGACACGCAGTCGGTCGAGGTCAAGACCGCCAAGGTCTACAAAGCAACCGGCGAAGTGCTGGAAGCCGCATCGCAAGACGAAAGCAACGTGTCAGAGCCGTGGTACGGGCTGTACTACGACGTGCACGCGCAGAGCATCCGCTTCGCCGGCCTGCGCCCCGGTGACGTCGTCTATGTCGAGTACATCCTGGCCGACGTCGGTCGTCGCAACCTGCTGTCCGATTACTTCGGCGATGTGCACTTCTTCCAAGAAGAGATCCCGCGTCTCGAGGGTCGCTACACGCTGGTGCTGCCGGAAGCGCTGCTGGCGCGCAAGCCGCTGTACTTCAACCCGCTGCGCAAGGACGGCGTTGTCATCACGCGCAGCGATCGCAGCGTCGGCAGCGACCACATCATCGAATTCCGCGCCGAAAACATCCCGCGCCTGGATCCAGAAGCCGGCATGCCCGGCTTTGCCGAGGTCGCGCCATACATCCACGTGTCGACGTACAAGACCTGGGAAGAAGTCGCGACCTGGTATCAGGGCCTGGTCGCCGAGCAGCTAGAGCCCAGCCCCGAGATCATCCGTGCCGCTCGCGATGCCGTCGCTAAGATCCCCGCCAGCGACGAACGCGCGCGCCTGGCAGCCATCTACAACTTGGTCGTCAAGAAGACGCGCTACGTCGGGCTGGAGTTCGGCATCCACGGCTACAAGCCGTACAAAGTCGCGCAGATCTTTCAGCGCAAGTTTGGCGACTGCAAAGACAAGGCGTCTTTGCTGAAAGTGATGCTCAAGGAAGTCGGCATCGACAGCACCTTGGTCTTGGCGCGCACGCGGCGCGGTGGCGACATCGCGGCCGAGCCGGCTTCACTTTCGGTGTTCGATCACGCGATTGTCTACGTGCCCAAGTTCGATCTGTACCTGGATGGCACGGCCGAGTTTTCCGGATCGACCGAGCTGCCGACGCAAGATCAGGACATCATGGTGCTCTTGGTGTCGGATCCTCGGCCACCGTGGAACGGCAAGGGGCACTTGGCGCGCACGCCGGTGTTGCCGGCGCAGCACAGCACGGTGGCGCGACGCATCGACGTCAAGCTGGCACCCGATGGATCGGCGCGTGTGCACGACGACTTGAAGATCAGCGGGCAGCCGGCCGAGCGCTGGCGCGAGCACTACCAGTCGGCAGGCACGCAGCGCGAACGGTACGAAAAAGCGTGGAACGAAGCGTACCCCGGCAGCAAAGCGGTGCGCGTCGAATTCCCGGGCCTGGGCGATCTGGAACAAGCCGTCATCGCGCGCGGCGACTTCGAAATCCCCGCCTGGGGTCGACCGCAAGGCGGCGGCAGCAGCAAAGACAAAGGCGATCTGGTCCTGCGCCCGCTGGGCCGCGATGCCGATCTGCTGCGCAACTATGCTCGCCTGTCGCAGCGACGGCACGATCTGATCTTGGGCTTCCCCTGGCTAAACCAAGAACAGGTCACGCTGACTCTGCCCGCCGGCGTGAGCGTGCGCAGGCTGCCCGAAGCGCGGCGAATTCAGTCACCGTTTGGTCAGTTTGAGATCTGGATCAGCCAGACCGGAAACTCCGTCACCGTCAAAGCGCAGCTGCGCGTCGATCGCCACCGCATTCAGAAAAGCGAATACAACGACTTCCGTCGCTTCTGCACCGAAGTCGACACCGCCGTCACGCAGGAGCTGGTCGTCGGCCCTGGGCCCGCCAGCCCCGCCGCAGCAAGCCAGGCCCCACGTAGCCAAGGATCCGCACCATGAACAAGACTCCGCGATGGATGCGCGGCGCGCTGCCCGCGCTGCCCGCGTTGCTTGGCCTGTGTGTCATGGCCTGCGCGCCGACCGGCAAGACGCGGGCGGGTGAAGAATCCCTGGGCGGCGACGCGCTGGCCAATGAACGATCCCAGCTGGAACGCCGCCTGCGCGAATCGGGATCGCCGCAAGCCGCCGACCTGCGCCTGCAGCGGGACTACGCCTGGTCGCTGATCGTGCAGGGCGATCTAGCCCGCGGCGAAGAGCTGCTGAATCAGGTCGACACGCGCGGGCCCGGCGATCTGCGAACGCTGCTGGGTCTGGGCCTGTGCGCGCAAGAGCTGGGCGATCACCGACGATCGCAAGACCTGTGGCTGCGCCTGCTTTCGACCTATGTCGAGCAAGCGAAGCCAGCGCCAAGTGGCGGCTTCACCGTTCCCAGCGAGCCGTGGGCCGAAGCGATCGCCGAGCTGGCGAGCCACCGCCTGCTGGTCCTGGGATCAGATGGCGGAGGCGCAGAAGCCGAGCGACGTCTGCGCACACGCGTGCTTGCG
Source organism: Polyangia bacterium (assembly GCA_041908565.1). Taxonomy (GTDB): domain Bacteria; phylum Myxococcota_A; class Polyangia; order Palsa-1104; family JAEUJZ01; genus JAEUJZ01. The sequence continues at coordinate 4,548 of JAYRFD010001092.1, forward strand.
CTGTGGCACGCTCGCAGCAAGCTGCCGCTGGAAGCGCAGCAGCTTCTGGCCGCTTTGGCCGGTCAGTTGTTGCGTCTAACCGGTGATGAACCGGCCGCGCAGCGCGTCGATATCGAGCGCGGCTGTCCCGCGACATTTTATCTGTCGGGCCTGCAGGGTCAGCTGCCTGCCATGGATCTGCTGTCGCCGTTTCCCAGCGATGATCCGGCGCGCGACCCGCAGCGCACCACGTATCGCCGACGCAGCGGCTATGGCTGCAGCGTGACGGTCGAGGGTGCATCCAATCGCCCCGGCGTCGTCTCTGCGGTGACGTGGGCCGAAGCGCGCGGCACCGGCCCGCATCCCCTGACCGTGGAAAGCGGTGGAGCATCCTTCGCGCTGTACGTCGATGGACATCTGAGCCACATCGAGCAAAACCCGCAGCGACGGCGTCACCTATCGCTGGCTGCTTCGCCCGGCTGGCACACACTGGTGCTGAAAGTGGGAACCCTGGGCCATGCGCAAGTGCAGCTGAGCGCCCCCACGCTGTCGTTTTTCACCGGCGATCTGCAGAAGCCCCCTGCCCTGCCTGCTGCTGCCACCGTGCTGGCTCGACGACGCCCGCTTTCCGACGTGCCAGACCAAGGCAGCGGCTGGGAACGCGTGCTGCGATCGCTTCTGCGCGGCCAGCAAGCGCACATCACCGGGGACTTTGAATCGGGTCTGGACTCCGTCGAACAAGCGCTGAGCATGGCGCCGCGATTTTCGCCGCTGGCTCTGCTGAAAGCGGCGCTGCTTCTGGACGACCGCACGCGGCCCGAACGCTTGATGCGCGATCAGACGCGGATCCTGCTGGAACAAGCCTTGGCCGAAAATCCGTCGCTTTTGCGCGCGCGCCTGTCGCTAGCAACCTTGCTGCTGCAGGACGATCACGCGGACCAAGCGCAAGAGCTTCTGGAAGCCACGCCGCAGGGCCTGCAGTCCGCCCGACAGAAGAGCTATCAAGTGCAGCTTTTGTACTACCGCGTGCTGAAGGCGCGCGGCTGGCCGATCGAAGCCGAACGTGCGCTGGAAGAAGCCAGCAAGCTGGCGCAAAGTGGCTGCGCGATCTGGGAAGCGACCATCGATCTGCGACGGGAACGCGGCGATGTGCGCGGTGCGCTGGAAGCGGCCACGCGCTTGCGCAGCTGCAATCCATACAGCGACCGATTGGCCGATGAACAATATGACGCTGGCTTGCTGCTAGACGCAGAAAAGGAATACGTGCGCCTGTTGCAGCTAGAGCCGGAAAACGAAGACTGGCAGGCGGCCCTGGCTCGACTGTGGCAAGCGCGCCGCGGGCCCGGCGATCTGCAGCGAGCGCTCGACGTTCGTCAGGCGTTGGTGCAGCGCTCGCCACGCAACATCAGCCGTCGTGTCGACCTGGCCAACCTGCAGATCGAGCTGGGTCAGCGTGCCGCCGCCTTGGCCACGCTGCGGGGCGGCATGGACGTTCAGCCCGAATCGGCAGAGCTGCAGCGCGCTCTGTTGGCGCTGGGTGAAGCCGGTCTGATGGACTCCTATCGCATCGACGGGAAAAAGGTCATCGCCGACTTCATGAAAAGCAGCGCGCGAGAAACCTTTGGTGGCGAGCCCGCCGTCCTGCTTTTGGATCGCACGGTGGTGCGCGTGCTGCCCAATGCCGCGCGCTTGACCCTGACGCACAACATCATTCGTGTGCTAACCAAAGACGGCCTGGGCAAGTTCGGCGAAGTTCGCATTCCCGAAGGCGCAGAGGTGCTGACGCTGCGAACGATCACAGCCGACGGCAGCACGCGCGAGCCCGAGTCGATTCCCGAAAAGGACACGGTGTCTGCTCCCGATCTGGAAGTCGGCGACTTCGTCGAGTTCGAGTACATCGATCGCGATGCGCCAATCGCCGGCTTCCCGCGCGCGTTCTTGGCCGAGCGCTTCTACTTCGCGTCCAACGACGCGCCGCTCGATCGCAGCGAGTACATCTTGGTGGTGCCCGCCGATCTGCCGCTGCAGATCGATGTGCGTGGGCCTGCCCAAAGCAACGCCCAAGCCGGCACCACGGCCGCCACTGCGCGCGATGTGCCAGTGGCCCAGGTGCGCAGCCAAGGCGATCTGCGAATCCACACCTGGCAACGACAGCACGTGCCGCGCTTGCGCCCCGAGCCTCCGCTTTCCGAGGCCGTGATCGATGAGTGGATGCCATCGGTGCGGGTTGGCGGCGGCCTGTCGTTCGCGCACTATGTCAACTACCTGCGCGATCGACGCGTGCGCACGCTGCACATGGGCCGCGACATTCGCGCGCAAGCCGTGGCCCTGGTAGGCCCCCCGCTGCGCGCGGCCGATCTGGAAGGGACGGTCGCGATCACCGACAGCGATCCGCTGCCACAGCTTGTGCAGCGCGCGCTGAAGCTGGATGCCTGGGTGCGCAAGAGCATCCACGAAGGCGCAGGCGGCTCGATCGACGAACAGGCGACATCGATCCTGGCGCGCCGCGAAGGCCGCCGCGACACCCTGCTGATGGCCTTGCTGCAAGCGGCCGGC
>JAYRFD010001093.1:0-1532 GCA_041908565.1 Polyangia bacterium
CGCAGCTCGCCCCAATTCCCAAGCTCAGTCCGCTAAGACTCCGCTTTCCTCGTCGAGCCCGCTTCCATTCCCGGCTTCTGCCCGCATCCCTCCACTTCACATAGCAACCTCAACAGAGGGTTTGTGGATGGGAACTAGCTAGTCCTCGCGATCGTCACCGTCGCTGGAATCAGAAGCGGCGGCTTCCTGTCCTGCGATCAGACCGTGCTTGCGCAGAAGCAAGCGCAGGTGTTTGCGGTCCAAGCCCGCGGCCCGCGCCGCCGCCGAGATATTTCCCGAATGCCGCTGATGAAGGTCGCGCAGATAGCGCAGCTCAAAGCTGTGCAGAAGCGCCGCCTTCGCTTCGGCGTAGGGCAAGTCGCCACGCACGGCGACGCCGTCTTCCGTCGGCTGCGGTGTGATCTGCAGGCGCAGATCCGCGAACGACGTGGCCCCCGGTGACAGCGCCAGCGCGCGATCGATGATGTTGCGAAGCTCGCGCAGGTTGCCGGGAAACGAGTGCGCCATCAGGCGATCCAAGTTCGGACCGGCGACGCGTCCCGCGGACAGACCGCGACGACGCAGAAGCTCTGCCACCAGCGTTGGGATGTCTTCGCGACGGGCGCGCAGCGGCGGCAGGATCACGCGCACCACCGACAAGCGATAGAACAGGTCTGGGCGAAACGCGCCTTCGGCGACGCGCGTGTTCAAGTCGCTGGGGGATGCGGCCAGCACGCGCACATCGACGCGCTTTTCTTGATCCGATCCGACGGGCCGCACCATGCGTTCTTCCAGCACGCGCAGCAAGCGAGCCTGCATCGACAGCGGAATGGTGCCCAGCTCGTCGAGGAAGATCGTCCCGCCGTGGGCCCGCGCGAAGGCTCCGGCGCGGCTCTGCGCGGCGCCGGTGAACGCGCCTTTGACGTGCCCAAATAGCTCGCTTTCCAGAAGGGTCTCGGGCAAAGCGCCGCAGTCGATGGCGACGAAGGGGCCGGTGCGACGCGCGCTCTTTTCATGGATGGCGCGAGCGGCTAGCTCTTTGCCGGTGCCGGTCTCGCCTTCGATAAGGACGGTGACGTCGGATCCGGCGGCAAGCTCCAGCACGGCGAAGATCTCGCGCATGCTCAGGCTTTCGGCCACCATGTCGCCGAAGCGCCGCGACTGACTGGGCGACACGTCCAGCGGCTGGGGTCGCGGCTGAATGCGCACGAAGCTGCGTCCCAGCTTGAAGGTCGCGCCCGCCCCGACGCTGACTTCCGTGATCAGCGAGCCTTCGTACAGCGTTCCATTGCGGCTGCCCAGGTCGCGCACGACATAGCGGCCCGCCACTTCACGCACGGCCATGTGCCGCCGCGATACGCGCTCGTCCCGCAGCACCAAGTCGCAGTCGGCCCCGCATCCAACCAGGGTCTCTTTGCCGTCGGTATGCACGCCGGCGGCGCGCCCGCTGTCGGGTCCTTCGACGACGACCAGCTGACAGCCACGGGACGAACCGCCCTTGCCGGGCAGGGCCTCGCTGTGAACGGTGGCGACGGTGCTTTCGTCCCGCATCA
>JAYRFD010001094.1:0-6034 GCA_041908565.1 Polyangia bacterium
CACCACGGTCATTGAGGACACATCGCCGTTTGGCATGGTGACCGATGCGAAGGATGTCCAGCGCTTGTCCTCGCTGTACATCAGCAGGCCGTCGTAGCAGCTCATCATGTGGCAGACGAAGCGGCCACCCGGCTTCAGCATGCGCGACACTTGCTTTAGGAAGCGTTCGAAGTTCTGACGCCCGACGTGTTCGCCCATGCCAACGCTGACGATGCGATCGTAGGTGCCGGTGACGTGGACATAGTTCAGGTACTCAAAGTCCAGGCCGGGGTAGTGATCCTGGGCCCAGCGGATCTGTTCGCGCGAAAGTGCGATGCCGCGCGTGCGCGCGCCGGTGTGCTGATGGATGTAATTGCACAGGCTGCCGAATCCACAACCCAGATCCAGGACGCTGTGTTCGGCCTGGATGCGCGCCTTTTCGGTGATGATGCGGAACTTGTTTTCCTGCGCCTCTTCGAGCGTCGCATCGGGGTGCGGCCAGATCGCGCAGGTGTAGGCCATGCTGGGCCCCAGCATCCAGGTGTAGAAGTCGTTGCCGACGTCGTAACAGGCGCTGATGGTCTGGCGTCGGATGGACTCTTCGGTGCTTTGGTCGCGATCCGATCGCGCGATCACCCGCTGCATCCACGGCGACAGCGACATCGCCAGCTTGATGTAGGGGCGAAAGATCGCTTCGTTCAACATGAACACCAAGCACACCGCTTTGACGTCTGGCGATTCCCAGTTGCGGTACACATAGCCCCAGCCCAGGCCCCACTCTCCCTGCGACAGCACATCGCGATAGAAGCGATCGTCGCGGATGCGTAGCTCGGCCTGAAGTGGGCTGTGGATCTGGCCGAACACAAGGCGTGTTCCGTCGGTGGTCTGTACGGTCAGCGCGCCGACTTCGATCTGTTCGCAAAGGCGAAAGAACAGCTTTTGTGTCAGGGATTGCGCCAAGTCCTTCATGCGTTCCTCTTGCCCTGGTCCGTTCACTGCGCTTCCGCGCTGGATTTCGGCCGGGCCTGCGTGGTTGCCGAGTGGGCGATCAGTACACGGATGGATATCCGCCGCTTCGGGTGTCGCGCAGCGTGATCAGACCGGATCGCTGCGGTGCCGATGCTTGGCTCTGCCAGTGCTGAAGCTCGTCGAGAGCATGGCGGTAGCCGACCTCGATAATGGAATCGAAGGCGTCGAATTCCAGCATGCGATAGCCGCCCACCGGTGGCTTGATCGCAAGCGAAAGTGGCGTGCTTGCCTTGTTGATCCGCGACATCGCGACGCAGGCTAGCTCTCCGGCTCGCAGCAGGACATCGGCGATGCTGGGATCGGGCGAGGCGCGGCGAAACGGATTCAGCCGTCGCAACAGCAGCCGCCAGCCCGACACGGCCATCGGCGGCGGCGCGTGGAATTCCAGCGCCGATTCCTGCGACACATCGACCGCGATCATGCGACCGGGGCGAATGCCCGCCATCACATCCACCGGCAGGTTGTTCAGGACGCCGCCATCGATCAGATAACGACCCTCGCTGGGCACCGGTGGATAGACGCCAGGCAGCGACGTGCTGGCCCGCACCGCCAGCCACACGGGACCGCGCCGGTGCACGTATTCTTCGGCCCGTTCCAGGTCGGCCGAGACCGCAAAATAGTTGAGCCAAAGATCTTCGATCCGCGGGCTGCCAAACATCTTCTGTAGAGCGCGCGTTGCCCGTTTTCCCGACGACAGGGCCAGAAGCGGCAGCGTCAAGTCGGTGGCTTCGCGCAGAAGCGGTCGCAGCGTGTCGGCGATGCGATCGGCGCCATAGCGCATGGCGCAAAAGGCTGCGATGCCGGCGCCTACGCTGGTGCCGCCGACAAAGTCGATGGGGATCTTCAGCTCGTGCAGGGCGCGTAGCACACCGATGTGCGCGAAGCCGCGCACGCCGCCACCGCTTAGGACAAGCTGATGGGCCTGCCCTGTGATGATGCGCGCCAGCCGCGCGAAGTCAGCCGGCTCGTTCAGCGCGACATGATGGTGCACTTTGACGGGACGTGGTCCCAGCCAGCGTGCGGTCTCTTGCGGTGCGGCTTCAGCCGTCGGATGCAGCAGCACCAGTTCGACGGGAGCAGAGCTTGCGGGCTGTTCGCCAAACAGCAGGCTGCGTTCCAGATCGGTCAGGCTGGAATCGTCGCTGGCATCGGCGATTACCAAGATCAGATCGGCCTGGCGGATCACACTGCGCGACCAGTCGTTGATGTCCGGCTGTCCCAGGTACAAGGCCCAGTTGTGGGCTTGTTCAAAGCGCGCAAACACATCGGCCAGCGCTTCACGGGTCGGTCGTCCTGCATCCGCTGGCCGCATCACGCCGACGGCTCCAAGCGCCATCAGGTTGGCGCGCAGCGACTGCACAAAACGATCGAGATCTACCTTGGGGCTCTTTGGAATCAGCGCCACGCTGGCGACATCGTAAGGGCTTGGTGGGGCCTCGGTCCGACGGCGAATCAGCTCATCGGTCAGGCCGAACATGACCTCGGGATGCTGCGCCACGATCGATAGAAAGTCCGATCGCGACAGCTCCAGCACTTTCGATTCGCGCACCGCGACCACGGAACACATGCGCGGCTGATCGCTGAGCACCGACATCTCGCCCACTAGCTCGCCGCGCCGCAGATGCCCAAGCACGGTGGTCCGCCGCTTCGCACCCTGCGCGGTCAAGCGAGCTTCCAGTCGGCCCTCGACGACCAGGAACATGCTGTGGCCTTCGTCGCCTTGACGGATCAGGGTCTCACCGTTGGCCAGCTCGCGGTACTTCATGTCGCGGGCCAGCACGGCCAGCTTCTTCGCGGGCAGGCTTCCCCACAGCGAAGTATGGGACAAGAACAGCTGTCTGATCTGCGGGTCCATGGTGTGTTGTTGCGCTGTGCTGCACTTGCTTGGACCCGCGGCCGCGCGCTTTGGGCAATCGTCCATGCGCCTTCATGCTGGGCTCTGCGGACCGACGGCAATGCCCTAGAATCGAAGCTACGTTTAGGGGGTGTCATGACCGCAGCAAACATTTGTCTGAGCAGTCCAGAGTTCATCGCCGATCCCTACCCGACCTATGCCTGGCTGCGCGAGCACGCTCCGATCTACTTCAGTGCGGACTGGCAGGGCTTTGCAGTCGCGCGCTATGCCGATGTGCTGGCGGCGCTGCGCGATCCGCGCCTTTCGGCGCAGCGCGTTCCGTCGGGAGCCAGCCACAGCACAGCCGCCATCCAGGATCGACTGGTGCCCAGCCTGCGCTTCTTTTCGCGCTGGGCCCTATTCGCCGATCCACCCGAGCACACGCGGCTGCGTGGCCTGCTGAACCGCGCGTTTGTGCCCAAGCTGATCGAGGCCATGCGACCCCGCTTGCAAGCGCTGGTGGATGAGCTGATCGCGAAGCTGGTGTCTTCCACGCGAGTGGATGGCGAAAGCGGCGGACTGACCGCGGGCTCGCTGGACATCATCGCTGAGCTGGCCGCTCCACTGCCGCTGCTTGTCATTGGCGAGATCCTGGGTCTGCCGCGCCAGGACTGGCCTGCGCTTAAGCCGTGGTCCAACGCGCTGGCCGCCTTCTTGGGCGCGCGACAGCGGCAGCCTGCGGTCCTGGAACAGCTGTGCGATGCGATCCAAGAGCTTGAGAGGTACTTCCGCGATCACATTCGCGCTCGACGGCAAGAGCCCGCGCGCGATGATCTGCTGCAGGCGCTTCTGTCTGCTGAAGAGCAGGGCGCGCTGCTCAGCGAAGACGAGCTGATCGCGACGTGCGGCCTGGCGCTGTTCGCCGGCAACGAAACCACCGCTGATCTGATCGGCAGCGCGGTGTGGCTGTTGACGCAGCATCCAGATGTGCAGGCCACGCTGCGCGCGCAGCCCGAAGCGATTCCGGCCTTCGTGGAAGAGGCGCTGCGCCTGGAAAGTCCTGTGCAGCGCACGGGGCGCGTCGCTGCCGAGGACTTCACGCTGCACGACACCTTGATTCGCAAGGGTCAGCGCGTGTGGCTGCTGATCGGCTCGGCCAGTCGCGATGCCGTGCAGTTTGCAAACCCCGACACCTTGGATCTGAAGCGCGGCGACAGCCGTCACTTGGCGTTTGGATTTGGCAGTCACTTCTGCGTGGGGGCTGCGCTGGCCCGCTTGGAAGCACAGCTTGCCATTTCCAGTCTGCTGCGCGCGCTGCCCACACTGACGCTGGCTGCGCAGCCGCCGGTGCGCATCGACAACCTGATGGTCCGCGGCTTCAAGCGCCTGCCCATTCAGACCGTCGCCCCGGCGGCGCGGTGAGCATGCCCGACCACACAACCGATCAAGCGCCGCGGGTCCTGTTTGACGCGCTGCGTGAACGACCTGCGACGCACAAGATGCCTGTCGGAAAAGAGATCGCTGTTGCTTGCTCCCGCCGTGGGATGTTAGCGATGGTTCATGGCCAAATACACACCTGAGAAGTACATCTGGCTCGACGGAAAGCTGGTGCCCTGGAACGAAGCGACGGTCCACGTGCTGACCCACACGCTGCACTACGGAGTCGGCGTGTTTGAAGGCATCCGTTCATACGAACAGCCCAACGGCGGCGGTGTCTTCCGTCTGCCTGAGCACATCGATCGTCTGCTGATGTCGGCCCGCATGTGCCTGATCGATACGCCGTACACCCGCGACCAGCTGGTTCAAGCCTGCGTCGATACGCTGCGACAAAACGGCCTGCGCGGCGCCTATCTGCGTCCGCTGGTCTTTCTGGGCGACGGTGCCATGGGTCTGGGCGCGACCGAGATGCCGGTGCGCGTCGCCATCGCGACCTACGTCTGGGGCACGTACCTGGGTGAAGAAGGGGTGCGCCGCGGCATCCGCGCCAAGGTGTCTTCGTTCGCGCGCGCCAGCTTGCAGTCCAGCTTGCTCAAGGCCAAGGTCTGCGGTCAGTACGTGAACTCGGTCTTGGCCAAGCGCGAAGTGGTCAAGGGTGGCTACGACGAAGCCATCCTGCTGGATTCGACCGGCCAAGTGGCCGAGGCGTCGGGCGAAAACATCTTCGCGGTGATCCGCGGGCGCCTGCTGACACCGCCGCTTTCCGCCGCGATCCTCGACGGCATCACGCGCGACAGCGTGCTGACCCTGGCCCACGATCTGGGCATTCCCGCCGATGAACGCCCGCTGAGCCGCGATCAGCTGTACATGGCCGACGAGGTCTTTCTGACCGGCACCGCCGCCGAGATCACGCCCGTGCGCGAGATCGACGATCGCACGATCGGCACCGGCCAGCCGGGTCCCATTACGCAGCGGCTGCAAGCGACCTTTCATGAAGCCGTGCGCGGACAGCTGCAGCCTTACCAGCGCTGGATCACACCGGTCTAAGCGCACCTTTCGCGTGCGCTGGGCTTCCCCTCTTTCGTGATGTCGTCAAGCTCGACATCGTCTTCGCCTTCGTCGCCGCCGTCGTCGCTGTCCCCTGGTCCACGCCGCGCGAATCGTCTGGCCAACACGGCGGCGCGTGGCGCGTGGATCGGCCTGTTGGCCGGCCTGATCGTGGGGCTGGCCGATGTACTGGGCAGCGCACGTTCCGTGTGGGCTCAGTTTGACGATCGAACAAGCTGGCTGGGTTTTGTCGCGCGTCAGGCTGTGCTGCCGCTGGGGCCGGTGGCCGTGCTGGGCGTGATCGTGACGTGGGTCGCGACGCTGCTTGCGCGCCTGGCCGATCGGCAAGCGCTGGGACGAGCCGGGCCCAGCGAGCGTTGGCTTGCGACCTACGGCGCGCTGTGCACCGTGCCAGGTCTGATCTGGCTGTCGCTGCAGATCTTCGCGGGGCCACGGGCCCAGCGCATACCCGGGCGTTTCTTGCTTCAGCTGATCGGCGTTGCGATCGGGTTTCTTGTCGTGCGTTGGATCACGGCCTGGGTGGCGGGTCGACTGGGCCGTCGGCAACCTGGGCTGGCGCTGCTTTCGCTGGTCGCGCTGACGCTGTGCATGCTGGCCGACCGCTTGATCTTGCCGCGCTTGTACCCGTGGTTTCATCACGCGCTGCAGGCTGGGGTGCTGGTCTGCGCGCTGCTGGTGCCGGTCGCC
>JAYRFD010001095.1:0-5416 GCA_041908565.1 Polyangia bacterium
GATGGCGTGGTGTTAGGGCGGACTCCGTGGGAGTCAACTCGGGAGTCATCGCTGGGCCAGCTGCAGATCAAGCTGCGTCTGGCCGGGTACGCCGATCGTCAGCTGGACTTGGATCTGGCGGCCGACTGCAGCCACAGCGAGATGCTGGTGGCAACGGCCGGAGCCGCCGCGGGAGTCAGTCGACCGACGGCTGCGGCTACAGCGACTGGCACCGGTGACGTGGGCGCACGGTCTGCGCCGAAGGCCGAGGCGCGGGGGGCTGCTGGGAAGAGGGCGGGAAAAGGGAAGAAGGGGGAAGCGGCCGCGGGCAAGGCGCCCGGCGTGGGTCCACAGCGGCGCTTCGAAGAGGAATAGCTCCGGAGTTTGTGTGCAGGAGTTGGGACGTGAAGGCGGGGCGGACTGTCCCAAGCGGGGCGGACTGTCCCGATGCGAGCATCGTGAGGGAGTGTTATGGCTGAAGGCAAGTCGACCGTTGAGGGTGGCAGCGAAGGCACGGCTCCAGCCGGGGACTCGACGCAGCCGCTTGCACGTCCTGATTCCGCGTCAAGCGGCACGACACAAGTACAGGTACAAGATTCGGGCGGCGCCGGTGCGGCAACCGTGAAGCTTTCGGGCAAGGACAGCGATGCGCCCCAAGATGGGGAACTACCCATCGGCGGGGTGCTGGCGGATCGCTATCAGATCCTAGAACGTCTGTCGGCGGGTGGCATGGGGGTCGTCTACAAAGCCAAGCACCTGGCCCTGGATGACGTGGTCGCCATCAAGCTGCTCTTGAAACCGCAGGATGAAACAGACCGCAAGCGGTTCCTGCTGGAAGCGCGGCTATCGACGAAGATCAAACACCCGAACACCGTTTACATCTCGGACTTCGGAATTCTGCCGGACGGACGCTCCTATTTGGTCATGGAGTTTCTGCGCGGGCAGACGCTGTCGGCCGCCATCAAGTCGGGTCGCATGGAACCGCTGCGGGCCTGCCGCATCGCCGTGCAGATCGCGCGCGGATTGGCGACGGTGCATGACCAGAACATCGTTCATCGCGATCTGAAGCCGGACAACGTCTTCCTGCTGAACCAGCAGGGACAGGATGGGACGACCGACTTCGTCAAAATTGTCGACTTTGGTATCGCCAAGGCGACCGGCTTGCCCGGCGGAACACAGCTGGACTTGCCGGCTGCACCCACGACCAGCGACGGAAACCAGACCGGCGCTGTGCCGGCGCAGCTGACGAAACAGATGACAGAGCAGCTACGCGCGCTGCAGTCCCAGCTGGGCGGAAACATGACGCTGAAGTCGGCCATCTTGGGCACTCCGCGGTACATGTCGCCAGAGGCGATCAAGGGCAAGACCGTCGATGGACGAGCCGATCAGTATTCGCTGGGCTGCGTGCTGTTTCAGCTGCTGACCGGACGCGTCCCATTTCAAGAAGACGACCTGATGGGGCTGCTGACGCAGCACATGTATGAGCCAATTCCATCGGTCTGCAAAGAGGTCCCGACCGTTTCGGCAGAGCTGGGCGCGATTGTCGAGCGGCTGCTGGCCAAGAAACCGGAAGACCGCTACGCGTCGATGCGCGCGGTAGAGCAGGCGCTGGATCAGGAGGTCGAGCGCATCCTGGTCGCCCGCGGCGAGCGCGCCGTGATCTCGACCGCGCTGGCCGGGCTTCTGAAAGTGCAAGGGCGCGGTCTGGGCGCGACGATTCTGATTCGCGGGCGTGCGATTCCGCTGTGGGCCATGGGGCCACTGGCGCTGTGTCTGCTGATCGGGGGCGCATGGCTTGGTGTGCGTTTCTTGGCACCCAGCCAGAAAGAGGTCCTGGATCCGGGCGAGATGGCAGAGCTACGTCGGCGCGCGCTGGTCGTGCTGCGCGAAGCCATCGCCAAGGGACCCGAGCCGCTGCAAGTGGCGGCGACCACAACGATGGGCATGACGCACGACCGACTGCTGATTGCCGACTTGGAAGCCCTGCTGGGTCATGAAAGCGTGCTGGTGCGTGCGGCGGCGGCAGAGGCGCTGGGGCAGTTCGGTGACCGACGTCTGGTGCCCAAGCTGCGCGCGCTTCTGGAGGGTGGGCAGCAGCCGACCAACGTGCAGCTGGGGGCGGCCATTTCGCTGTCGCGCTTGGGCGATGCACGAGGCACAGAGCTGGTGAGTTCCATGCTGGCATCGACCTCGGCTGAGCTGCAGCTACGGGCTGCTCTGTCGCAGTGCGAGCATCCTTCGGCGCGAAGCAAACAGGTGCTGCAGGGTTTTCTGCAGAGCAGCGGTCTGCCGGTGCCGGTGCGGACATCTATCTTGTACTGCAGGGCGCGCAGCGGTGAAGGCGCGGCGGTCACCGCACTGCGTTCGCAAGCGCAGGAGGGCACCGTGCCGGCAGAGCGCATTGCCGCACAGGCCAAGCTGGCAATGCTGGGTGACATCAGCTGGCGCGATGCACTGCGCGATCTGGTGGACAAGCGCGGCCCAGAACATCTGCTGGCTGCGCGGCTGACGGCAACGCCCGAAGATCTGCGCGGTCGACCCGCCTTTCGCGATGTCGTCGTCAACAACAAGAACGGGCCGGGCGTGCGCAAGCTGGGAGCAGAAGGCTTAGGAGCCACCGGCGAGCTGTTCGATGCCCGCCTGTTGGGAAAAGAAATGGGAGTCGCAGCGCTGCCGCTGGACATGCAGCAGATCTTCGCTGCGGGAATCCTTTTGATCGGCGTACACGACCCCGCGCTGATGGGCGAAGACAGCCTGGTGTGGGCTGCCGGGGTGTTGGCGGATGGAACGTGGCTGGAACGGCAGGCTGCGGTAGGTGTGCTGGGTGAGATCAAGACAGAAGAATCACGCCAGCTTTTGGGACGGGCGCTGCGCGATGTCGACAAGCGCGTGCGCGTCAGTGCGGCGCGTGCGCTGGGCAAGCACGTCCACCGCGCGACGCTGCCGGTCCTAAGGCCAGCGCTGCAAGATCCAGAGCGTGAGGTGCGTGTAGAAGCGCTGCGCTCGATCGCCAAGGTGTCCTTTGTGCTGTACCCATCGATGCCGGATCTGCTGCCGCAGCTTCACGACTGGCTGGATCCTTTGTTCGGTTCCGGTGCGACGCAGGAACATGTGTTGACGCTGGGCCTGTACTTTCACATGGGGGAACGGCAGCGTCTGGCAGATCTAACCGCGCTGCAGGGCGCGGCAGAGCCCGAGACTCGCCTACTGGTCTTGGATCAGCTGGCGACGGAACGAAGCCTGACCGCGAAGTTCCTGACGGACCCCGAGAAGAAAGTCAGCCTGCGCGCGGCGAAGCTGCTGGGCGAGGTGGGTGACCGCCAAGCGATTCCTATTTTGAAGGCTGCGCTGAGTCGCGGTGGACCGGATGCGCTGCTGGCGACCGGCATGCTGGCGCGCTTGAACCAGCGGCCCAGCAGCGCAGCAGAGGTGGTTGCGCTGTACGACGCGCTGCCGCCCGAATCGCAGGCAGAGGCGCTGCCGCTTGCTCTATCGCTGCCGCGTGAGCTGGCCAAGGAAGTCGTCATGCGCGCCGCCCGATCGACGGAGCCAGAGCAGCGGCTGGCAGCAGCGGTTGCTGCTTCCGATCTGCCGACCGAGGTGAAGCCCAGCGATGAGCTGCGTGATTCCCGACCACCAGGCTGGGCCATCCTGCAGTATCTGGTGACAGACGACGACGTCAGCATCCGCATGCGCGCGCAGTCTCTGCTGTGGTCGCTGGACTGGCACCCCCGTGAAGAGCCCACGCTGGAATCGGCTGCGGGACACGGTCGTGTGGTTTCCCAACCGCCAGACCTGGGCGCGCCACCGCCTCCGGATATGGCGGCGCCCGTCGACATGCTGCCGCCCACGGATCTGGCACCCGCACCGGTTGAAGCGGTCAAGTACGGCAGCCTGGAACTGCAGGGGCCGAGCTTTGTCCAGGTGCAGCTCGATGGTCAGCGCTGGATGCTGATACCGACCAAGGCCACGTCTTTGTCCGTTGGTACGCACCAAGTACAGACCATGTCGGGCATCAAAAAGGTGTCGATTCACGAGGGCAAGGTGGATTCGCTGGAGCTGCAAGCGAGTCCGATCGAGCAGGCCGCTCACGATGGCATTGAGCTGTACAAGAAAAAGGAACTCGACAAGTCTCTGCGTTTGCTAGAGCGCGCCTACAGCGGCTGCGAACGGCAGCGCGGAAAGCTGAGCAAGCCGTGCGCGTCGATCATGGCCGAGGTGACCTATTACAAGGCCCAGGTCCTGACCGGCCAGGATCGACCGGATGCAGCGGCGACGGAATACCAGCGCTTCATCGACATCGATGCCAAGGGGCCGACGCTGGATCCGCTGCGCGGTCCCGCCAAGTCGGCGCTGGAAAAACTGTCGACCAAGCTGGGGCTGGTGGTGTTCAAGCACATGACCAAAAAGGGGTGCACGGAAGAGAAGCAGTTCGTCATGCCTGGAAATCCGACGTTCGTGCTGGCCGGTGAAGAACGCTCGATCCGCATTCGCGCTCGCCAGACCGTGAACTTGGGAGAATGCCAGTGAGACCGCGATTCCCAGCGCAAGTAGTAGGGCTGTCGGCAGTCCTTGCGGCTCTGGTATGGCTGATGGCAGGACCGGTCGAGGCGGGCAAAAAAGGAGCTTCGGCCCAGAAGGTCGACCCGGTGAAAAAGGCGCAGGCAACGAACCTGCTGCGCGATGGGCTTGCGGCGCTGGCGGCCCAGAACGTATCCGGGGCAGAGGGGCTTTTGCAGAATGCCTATACGACGCTGCCCACGTTAGAGGGCTTGCATGCGCTGGGACTGCTGGCGATGGCGCAGGGGCAGACCCTGATCGCGCAGGACCTGATGAACCGATACCTGGCCGATCCGCTTCTGGAGAGCGCTCCCGAAGGAGGGCAGGCATCCGACGCCGAGGAGACACGACGGCAACAGGAAGCGCGTCGCATTGTGGCGCTGCCGCGCGGGCTGGTGGCAATGGTCGAAGTGCAAGGCGCGCGCGGGACGCTGCTGAAGGTCGATGGTCGGCCGACGGGCGTGCTGCCGCTGTCCGCGGCGCTGATGCTGGCGCCAGGACCGCACCAAATCGAGATCATCCTGGCGGACAAGCAGATCCGCGAAAAAGTACGGCTGCAGGGCGGGCGCTTGTCCGAGCTTCGCTACAACCTTTCGACGCGCGCGATCCTGCTCAATGTTCTGCCGGTCGCGCTGTGGGTTGTTGACGCAGAAGGCCTGGTAGATGACGAAAAGAAGTCGATCGCACGACGGCTGGAAGATGCCATTGTGCGCGAGCGCTATTCGCCGCAGCGCTATCAGCCGGTGGCAAAGCCTGATCGACCGGAAGCCACGGCGAATGCAGCGGCAGATGGATCCGCGAAGTCTGATCAGACTGCGACATCGGCAGAGGGAACGACCGGCGCAGCCGCAGCCCCCGCGGCGAAACCGACCGCAGA
>JAYRFD010001096.1:0-5677 GCA_041908565.1 Polyangia bacterium
GGCCAGCACGATCAGGTCGGCCATGGCCTTGGCGTATTCGTCGAAGCGCAGCATGTCGCCCGGTCGCTTGGCCGTTCCGCAGGCCGGGCCGCTGCCGCTGATGCGTCCTTCGACTGATCGCACGGCGGTCAGGTATTCGTCGAGCTTCTGACGGTCGCGGGCCCCCAGGCGACCCTGCAGCCGGTTGGCGTCGGAAAGCACGTGATCGAGGACGCTCTTGCGGGTGCGCCTTCGGCTTTCGATCTGTTCCGGGGTCTGGCCGGGCTCTTCCCCCAAAAACAGGACATCGAACACGACGCGCGGATCGTGCATCTTGGGCAGCGGCGTCTTGGGCCCCGCCCACGAGATGTTGTTGGTGTACGCGCAGCTATAGCCGGAATCGCACTCGCCGCCGCTGCTGCCGCCTTCCAGCCCCAGCTGCAGCGATGGGAAGCGCGTGGTGGCACCCAGCTTGGCCGCCGCCAGCTGATCGACCGAGACACCCAAGCGAATGTCGGTGTTGCTTTTGTTGGCCTTGGCGCAGGTCAAAAAGGCGCTGGTGCCGCCCGCGTGATCGCCGTTGCCGTCGGGCCGACCGGGCATGTTGGCCATGCCGGACAGAAGCAGAAGCTCGCTTTTCCACGGGGAAAGCGGCGAAAGGATCGGCGTCAGCGTGTAGTCGGGGCCGACATCGGTCGGAGTCCACGCCGGCATGTGGATGCCGTTCGGAATGAAGTAAAAAAGCAGGCGCTGGGGTGGCTCGGCGGCGCGGGCGGGAGCAAAGGCCCGACGGGGCAGCAGGCTTTCCAGCATGGGCAGGGCCAGCGCGACACCGGCGCCACGCAGCCAGGCTCGACGGCTGATGCTGCGGGCCATAGGAATTGGCGGGCTCATCGGCTTCCTCCCAGGAAACGGGCGCTGCTCTGGATCGTGGCGGTGATAGCAGCCGCCGCGGCATCGGTCGTCGCTGCAGGGCTGCCGCGTCGGTTGCGGAAGGCATCGCCACGCACCAGGGCGGCAATCAGCGAATGCAGCGTCTTATCGGATTCGTTGTAGGCCAAAACCAGCGCATCGATGCGCGCCTGGTCAGCCGTGCCGGCGGCGCCAGCCTGCGGAGCCCGACCGACGGCATAGGTAAACAGGCGCTCAGCAGCGCAGTGAGCCACGCGCGGATCATCCGCCAGAAGGACCGCAAGCTCTGCCGCATCGGCAAAGGTCCGCCCATCGATCAGCTTGCCGGTGGTGTCGACGGGAAGGCCTTCGTCCAAGGTGCGGGCTCGACCGATGGCGTCGAAGCCTTCCAGCGACAGGCCAATGGGATCGAGCAGTGCATGACACGATGCGCATTCGGGCTTTTGGCGGTGCAGTTCCAGGCGCTGGCGCAGGGTACCGCCCATGCCGGGCTTGCCAAAGTCGCCGATGACGTTCGGCGGCGGCGGTGGCGGCGGCGAGCACAAGATCTGTTCCAGCACCCACTTGCCGCGACGGGCCGGTGAGGTGCGGGTGGGATACGACTCGGCTAAAAGCAGGCTGCCCTGCGACAACAGACCGCGGCGCGTGGTGCCTTCCAACGACACGCGACGAAGCTCTGGCCCTGACAGAGCAGGCAGGCCGTAGTGCTGCGCGATCTCGGGATTGGCATAGGTGAAGCGCGCGGTCAGAAGCTCGGGCAGGGGCAGACCGGGCGATCCGGCGTGGGGGAAAAAGTCGGCCACGAAGCGCCGTGTCTCTTGCGAAAGCGACGCACGCAGGCTGGGCGAAAACTCGGGGAACTTGGTGGGATCGGGCTCGGCCTTGTCGATCTGGCGCAGAAGCAGCCACTGCGCCGCGAAGTTTTCGACCAACGCAGACGCCCGCGGATCGGCCAGCATGCGGGCAAGCTGACGGTCGAAGGTTTCGTCGGAAAGCAGGCTGCCGTCATCGGCCCGGTCGAGAAGCTCGTCATCGGGGGCGCTGCTCCACAGCAGGTACGAAAGCCGCGTGGCCAGCTCATGCGCGGAAAGAGGATGCGCCCGATCGGACATCGCATCGGGATCCAGTTCGACGCGGAACAGGAAGTGCGGCGACAGCAGCATGGCTTCCAAGGCCAGGCGCAGGCCGGTATCGAAGGGGAAAAGCTCGCTTTCGCCCTGCCCTTGCTCGAACAGCGTCAGTAGATCGCGGCGCTCGTCTTCGGTCAGAGGGCGACGGTACAGACGACGCCCAAGCTGCGAGATGATCTGACGCGCGCAGTCGCGCTGGCTTTCCGCGTCGTCTTCGCGTGGCGTGCAGGTGTAGTGCCGCGCGCGCAGCGGATTGGGGCGGTCGGCTTCGACGGGGCCCAGCACCTGCAGCGATCGCACGACCAGGTTGCGATCGGCCTTGGTCACCGGATCGATGTAGTCGTTTAGGAAGCCGACGCGCAGCACGTGGAAGCCGGCGAAGTCGGCGATGCGCACTTCATAGGTCTGCGGCGTCGTCGCTGGCACCGAGACTCGTTCTTCAAAGCGCGTGTCGATGGCAACGCCCATCTGCACCGGCTCGCTGCCCGCCTGTTCGCCATAAGCTTCGACGCGAACCAGATACGTGCCGTCTTTGGGAAAGGTGACGGGGGCCAGGATCGACGTGTTGGTGGTAAAGACCAGCTCGGATCCGCGCTGGACAACCAGATCGCTGTGCGGTAGCTCGGTGACGGCGATGCGGCGGTTTAACGGCGGCCCGTCGGGACGCGTGACCTCGGCGGCCAGGGTCTCGGCCGCGCGCTGATACATCTGGATGTGCAGCGGGGACAGCGAAAGCACATCGCCCAGGTTGTCAAAGCCATGGCCCGTGTCGTCGGTCGGGAAGCGCTCACTGACCGACGCTTCAACCCCCAGAACATCGCGGACGGTGCGGTCGTATTCGGTGCGTGACAAGCGGCGCAGCGTGACAGCGCCCGGATCGGGCAAGGGCTGCGCTTGATCGCAGCTCAGCAGCGTCACGGCACACAACAGCGCCTTCCCGCAGGCGGGATGCAGCAGTCTTTTCGTGGACAGCTTGCGCATCGCGGACTCCATGAAGTGAGGCAAGAGGTCCGCGACTGTACTCCGCTTGCCCGCCAGCCGGAAGCCCCGGGAACGACTGCATTTGCAGACCTCAGCGATGCCAGGCGCCTATAATGGCCCCTTCGCATGTCGCTATTGCATCAGTCCCTGATCCTGCTTATCGCGGCGGTGTTGGCCGTGCCGCTGTTCAAGCGCCTGAAGCTGGGCGCCGTCTTGGGGTACTTGGCGGCTGGCGTCGCCGTCGGCCCCTGGGTGCTGCGCCTGATCACCGACGTGCAGAGCATCCTGCACTTTTCGGAATTTGGCGTCGTGCTGATGCTGTTTCTGATCGGGCTCGAGCTGAATCCGTCGCGCCTATGGGTCCTGCGAAGGTCGGTCTTTGGCCTGGGCGGTGCGCAGGTGGTGGCGGTGACGGTGGCCTTCTTCGCGATCGGTATCGCGCTGCGCGTCGATCCGCTGGCTGCGCTGATCGCCGGCTTTGGCTTGGCGCTGTCGTCGACGGCCTTCGTCTTGCCAGTGCTGGCCGAGCGCGGTCAGCTGCAGAGCCCGCAGGGCAACGCGACCTTTGCGATCTTGCTGTTCCAAGATCTGGCCGTGATTCCGCTGTTGGTCATCCTGCCGCTTCTGGCCGGCGGTGCGGCGGGCGGGCATGGCCACGGTGGGGCCGGTGACAGCGGCATCGTCATGGCGGCCAAGATCATCGGGGCGCTTGTCGGTTTGGTGCTGGCGGGACGCTATCTGCTGCGACCGGCGTTCAAAGCCATCGCGGCCAGTGGCAATCAAGAGATCATGACGGCCACCGCGCTTCTGGTCGTCGTGGCGACGTCTGCCGTGATGGAACGCGTCGGCCTGTCGATGTCGCTGGGCGCCTTTCTGTCAGGCGTCATGCTGGCCGAATCGGAATATCGCCACGAGCTGCACGCCGACATCGAGCCCTTCAAGGGCCTGCTTTTGGGCTTGTTCTTCATGGCCGTCGGCATGTCCGCCAACCTGGGCATCGTGCGCGAGCACCCGCTGGCCCTGACCGGCTTTGTCGTCGGCTTCATGGCCATCAAGTCCATCGTCGTGTTCTTTGTCTGCCGCGCCTTCCGACACGACAAAGCCGAAGCCGCCGCAATCGCCGGAGCCTTGTCGCAGGGCGGCGAATTCGCCTTTGTGCTGTTTGGCATCGCCACCTTGGCCCGTGTCTTGTCGCAGGGCACGGCCGACTTCTTGGTCGTCTCGGTCACGCTGTCGATGGCGCTGACGCCGGTGGCCTTGGCGCTGTCCGATCGCTTCATCGCGCGCTTCGCCGCCAAACGCGAAAAGCGCGACTTCGACACCATCGCCGAAAACGATCACGAAAACCCCGTGATCATCGCTGGCTTCGGGCGCGTCGGGCAGATCGTCGGACGCCTGCTGTCGCTGCACCGCATCGGCTTCACGGCGTTGGATGCGGCCAGCACGCACGTCGACTTCGTGCGCAAGTTCGGCAACAAGATCTACTACGGCGATGCGACGCGCTTGGATCTGCTGCGGTCCGCCCACGCCGAACGAGCCAAGGTCATGGTCGTTGCCATCGACGACATGGTGACCTCGTTAAAGGTGGTCGAGCTAGTGCAGCATCACTTCCCGCACCTGACGATCATCGCCCGCGCGCGCAACCGCCCGCATGCCTATCAGCTTTTGGCGATGGGCGTCACGCTGCTCACGCGCGAGACCTTCGATGGCAGCCTGGCCATGGCGCAGCAGACGCTGGTCGCGCTGGGCATGCCAGAAGAAAAAGCGCAGGCCGCCACGCGCAAGTTTGCCGTCTATGACGAAGCGCGCGTGCGCGCCATGTACGTGCTGCGCGATGACCAGGCCAAGCTGATCGAATCGGTCAAGCAGTACGCGTCCGAGCTTGAGAGCCTGTTCGCCGCCGACGAGCAAGTCAACGAAGCGCCGCCTCCGCCCGAGCGCTAAGCCACGCGTCGGTTCGCTGTCCGCTGCGGGCGGTCCGCCGTGTGCAGTCGGTCGCTTGCGGCAGTGGCAGGCGAGTACGCGTGGTCCGATGCGAACGATCCGTCGATTTCATCGGCAGGACCGACGGCGCGCGGCCCGCCAAGCACTTTGTGATAGGCTGCGCAGACCATGATGCGTACCGTCGGTGCTTCAGCCCGTGTTCGTCGTCCTTGTCAGCGGGTCGTCGTGGCCCAGCTATCCCTGTCGCTGCTAGCGCTGCCGGTTTTGGCGGCCGATCCCAGCGCGGGAAAAGCGGCGGAACCCGCCAAGCCTGCGGCTCCGGCCGCCAAGTCTGCGGTTCCGGCCGCCAAGTCTGCGGCTCCGGCCGCCAAGTCTGCGGCTCCGGCTGGCGCTGCGGCGGTTCCGGCTGGTGGTGCGGCAGAGCCCCAGGTGGCCCCCCATCTGGCCTTGTGCGAAGTCGAGCTAAGCGGTCAGATGCAGGGCACGCTGCCCGCGGGACTGACCTATTGGGTCTATGTCGCGGACGGAGACTGCCTTGCGAAGAATGCGCAGATCCTGGGCACGATGCGCGGCAGCGAAACCGGCGGCTTCAACATCGAGGTGTTCTCACGCCAAGGCGCCGATCTCACGGTGTGCGGGGCCGCGGCCAAGACGCCTGAGTCTCCGACGACGCTGTACGGCAAGCTGGGGCGCAAGCTGCACGCCCAGGGGAACGGCGAGGTGATCTTCGA
>JAYRFD010001097.1:0-2191 GCA_041908565.1 Polyangia bacterium
CTGGTCACGGGTTCGCCCCCCCAACCCCAACCCTCCGGCGCAGAAACCGCCGCCTTCACCCCGATCAAGTCGATCAAGTCCCCCTCCGTAAACTGAATATCCAGGATGTGCGTGCCATTGCTGCTCGACAAGATCGCGCTGGAAAAGTCCAGCGGGTTTGACCGCGCATCCCCCGCCTCTTGCGCCAGCGAAACCTCCAACCCCCGCACGTCCTTCCCGCCGACCGCCGTCGATACACAGCGCGCTTTGTACATCCGCCGATACAGCACGTACGGCGCCTGGCTGGCGATGCTGGCCGGAAACATCCCCCCGCTGTTCAAATCCGAAGGAAAGTACGACCGAGTCAGCGTCCCCTGCATCTGCCCCGGATCCGTCGGCATCGCGCACACCGGCTGTGCCCCCTCTGCGAAGTCCGCCGCATCGGTCGGGGGCGGATTGCCCGCCGCAAAGCTGCGATAGCCGATGGCGCAGCCTAGCTCGGTCTTGCTCTTGCAAATCGGCACCGTCTTGAAGCTGCCCCCCGTGCTGCCACCGGCATCCGTGCCAATCCCCCAGCCAATCGGCAGCGCCGCCACCAGGCGCGATCGCAGGGCCGCATCCGTCTCGATCCGCTCGCGCACCAGCCGGCTGGTGATCTGCCCGCCTTGCGAGTGCCCATAGATCACGAACCCGCGCCCCTGGTTGTCATTCTGCAGGTAGTGCTCAAAGGCCCGCCGCACGTCTTCATACGCCGCGTCGAAGCACAGCCCGCGATCTTCCGACGGTGTCAGGTACGTGCCGATCGTCACCTGCCGATAAAGCGGAGCAAACACCCGGCAGACTTCCGACAGCCGCGCCGCCTGCAGACCAATGGTCTTGTACGGCGCCGCCTTGTCCGCGATGTCCTGATGCAGCCCCGGCAGCGGGTTCAGATCGACCGTTGGATAGATGTAAAAGCAGTCGATCTTTGGGGCCGGGTTTGCCTGGTGCGGCACCCGCTGCGAAAGCCCGTTGGGCAAGACCTCGACGGCGGTCAGATCGCCATCGCAGGCGTCGCCGCTGACGTCGGGACGACAGGCCCAGCTGGACGGCTTGGCATAGTCCGGCGCCGGCGTGGTCGGCATGCAGCGCCGCTTGACGTCGCAGCCAAGCAGCAGGGAAGACAGTGACAGCAGCGCAAGCAGCGGGCGAACCCGGTCAGAAAGAGGGTGCATCGTCCCATCATACGGCGAAGCAGACCGTCGTATCCGGCGAAGCAGACCCTTGATCCGGCGAAGCAGACCGTCGGCACATCGCCGATGCGGCGACGGCAGAGCCCTGCTTGGGATCCAGCAGCCTAGGCGGCCCCAGAACTAAGTCCCCGCAACAACACAGTTTCCGGTTGTTTCAAACTCTGGACCGGGATAGCATCTGCGGACGACCGTGCCGTGCAGCGTGCACGACCGGGTTCTAGGCAGCTGGTGTAGTTGGGAACGCCCGTTATTCGATTTGTCGATTCAGGAGAGCCGCTACATGGAGGAGAGCCGATTCTTCGAGCTAGACGCCAAGCTGGAAACCCTGCGTGGGCGTCGGCAAGGTGAGGACCCTCGCATCATCGACGCGTTCCACGAGAAGATCGACATTGGCTGGATTTATCACGACAACGCGCTGGAAGGCGTCGTGCTGTCGTACAACGAAATCCGCGACGCGCTGGATCGCAAGATCATCTCGGACGTCAGCTTGGTGAACCTGTACGAAGAGATTCGCAACCACAAGGCGGCGATCGACTTCGTGAAGGAAGAAGCCGCCAAGCAAGCGGCGATCAAAAAGCGCACGGGTCTGGTGACGGTGGAGCTGATCAAACAGATCCACGAGATCCTCACCCCCGAGGACAAGTCCAAGGGCAACCCGTACCGCAAGGACAACCCGCTGCATCGCGCCTACTACCACGAGATCGCGACGCCGGACAAAATCCCCATGCGGATGCGCAAGCTGTGCGAGTGGCTGGATGAAGAAGAAGCCGAACAGCTACACCCGCTGACGCGCGCCGCCGGTCTGCACTACCGCCTGATGTCCATCTATCCGTGGACCAAGAACAGCGGCAAGGTCGGCCGCCTGCTGATGAACCTAAGCCTGATTCGCGACGGCTATCCCCCGGCCATCGTGCACAGCATCGAACGCCAGCGGTACTACGACGCGCTGCGCCTGGAAAACAACCAGATCGCCGGCCTGC
>JAYRFD010001098.1:0-1504 GCA_041908565.1 Polyangia bacterium
ACATCAACTGCGCCGTGATGGGAGCCGTCGGCCTGTGCTTTGTCCTGTTCCCCTCGCAGATCGCCGGCTTCTTCACCGACGAGGCAGATGTGCTTGCCATCGCCACCCGCTGCTTGCAGATCATCGCCTCTGGCTACCTGTTTTACGCGTATGGGATGGTCTTTTCGCAGGCCTTCAACGGAGCCGGCGATTCCTGGACGCCCATGTTCCTAAACATCGGCAGCTTCTGGCTGGGTCAGCTACCGCTGGCTTGGCTGCTGTCGCAGCACACATCCCTGGGAGCCATCGGAGTGCCGGTCGCGCTGACCCTGGGCTTTTCGCTGCATGCGCTGGCCGCCGGTCTAGTTTTCCGTCGCGGACGCTGGGCAAACCGCGTGGTGTAGCTCCGCTGGGCTATTCCCGCATTATTAATCAGATATATATGTCGATCGGTAAATATGGAATCAAACGCAATGACCCACGCAATCGCCCATTGAACGTTTGTCTATCAGGCGATGGATGGATTCGCGGGCTAGCGGCGAATCGGGGCTCAGGCGCCTGGCCGCTTCGGCTAGCTACAGCTTGCGGCGCAGCGTCTGCGATCCGCCGCTCCACGACAGCACCAGCGTGCCTTCGGGATGCACTGCGCCCTGGTAGTGGTCCAGTCGGCGCGATGTGTTGTCGCACGGGCTGGGCGTCGCCTGAAAGTCGACTTCGGAAAGCGAGATCTTGTTGCCGAAGCGATGGCCTTTGACGACGAAGCGCGTGCTGCCTTGGATGACCGGGCTGTTGTTGCAGGCAAACACACCGGAGCTTCGTCGACGCTCCAGCGAACGGACGTAGTAGCCGCTTAGCTCGTTGCCGGTCTCGGTCAGGTGCCACTCTTCGCGTTCGACGTGCAGGTCTCCGTCGGGATCGACCGCGCGGAACTGCCACAGCCAGTCGCCGGCCACCGGGATCGTGGCTTCATCGCGCCCCCCGTCGCTGCGTTCAGGCCCAAGCGGCAACATCGCCTGTTCTTGGCCAGCCGACACGCGCCGCACCAAGTGCTGCTGTGTGCCGATCGGCATCTTCAGAAGCAGCGAATCGCCGCGTAGCTGTCCATTGTATGAAAGAAGGTCGCGCCTGCCGTCGTCGCAGGGGTTGCGGTCGACATCGATCCCGACCTCTCGCAAGCTGACGCGTCCTTGGTGCAGGTCACCGACCACGCTGACCCGCAGATGCGTCGCAAAGCCCAGCATGCCGTTGCAGCGAAACGGTCGCTGATCAGACGACAGCACCAGCACCTGACGATAGAAATAGCCCGACAGCTTGGCGCCGTCTTGCTGCAGGTGCCATTCCTCTTGTTCGATGCGCACGTCGCCCTGCTGCGTCGTGCCGCGATACACCCAGTCCCAAACACCCGAGGCGTCCTTGGCTTGGGCGGCTGCCTGCGCCGCGTCGACCGCGGCTTGATCCTGCGCGTCCAGCCGCTTGGGGGCGCTCGGCGCTGGGGCCAGGGGCGCGGGCGGTGGCGTAACGGCTC
>JAYRFD010001099.1:0-4370 GCA_041908565.1 Polyangia bacterium
CAACCTGGCGCACGTTGCGCTCGGTCGCCAGCACGGCCAGTCCCTGCGGAATCAGGAAGTTGCGACCATAGCCCGGCTTTACCGAGACAACCTCGCCGCCCTTCCCGAGATTCGGCACTTCTTCTCGCAAGATGATCCGCATCGTGATCTCCTAGTCGCCCATCACGGTGTAGGGCATCAGCGCGATCATGCGCGAGCGACGCACGGCCAGGGCCACCTTGCGCTGGTGCTTGGCGCAGTTGCCCGAGATGCGCCGCGGAATGATCTTGCCGCGGTCGGTAATGAAGTACTTCAGAAGCTGCGGGTCCTTGTAGTCGATGGCCAGCGTCTGATCGGCACAGAACCGGCAGACCTTGCGACGAGAAAACCCACGCTTGCGAGCGCCACCGGCCCCAGGTCCACCTTTGCGGCCGTCCTTGTCACCCGCGCCTCCGCGGCCGCCTCGGCCACCGCGATCGTTGTCTTCGAAATCAGTCGACATGGTTTACTCCTCCCCCTTGTCGGCGCCGGCCAAGCGCTCTTCTTCCAGATCTGGATCGAACTCGTCGTCATCCTCGTCGTCGCGGAAGCGAGCGGCACCCGTGACCAGTTCTTCTTCATCGGGCACCGTGCTGGCGGCCTTGAGGAAGCTGTCGTCATCCACGCCAGTCGGGCGAGTATCCGGCACCACGTCTTCGTCGACCTTGACGGTGTAGTAGCGGATCACGGGGTCGAGCATGCGCAGGTTGCGCTCGATCTCTTCGACCAGGCCGGTCGAGCCCAAGAAGCGCCAGTACATATAAATGCCCTTGAGCTGCTTCTTGATCTCATAGGCCAGCTTGCGCTTGCCCCAGTTGTCGAGCTTGAGGGCGCGACCCCCAAGGCTGTCGATCACACCGCGGACACGCAGGTTGACCTGGGTGATGCCTTCTTGATTGGTTTCGGGACGCAGGATGAAGATCGTCTCGTACTCTCTCTGCGTTCCCGGCTCGTCGCGCATCGACGTCGCCATGTGCTGTCTCCTCGTGGCTAATAAAGCCCCCAAACGGGTCAGGGGCGAGGATGGGGAACTTTCGTCCCCGATGGGGAACCCATCTTCTACTCAATCTTGTGGGGGAATTGCAACGACTTTGAGCGTGCGGCTGCCTATTCTGCCGGCTTGCCCCGCGGGCCTGCTTTGGCTCCCGCTGTTCCCTCGGGCCGGTCGGGGTTGGCCTGTGTCGACTTGGCTGGCTCTGCGGCCCGCGGATCGCGGTTGTACGCGTTCATCGCCGCGGTGACACCCCGAGATAGGACTAGCTCGACGGCCTCGCAGGCGCGCTGCAAGCCGACTGAAAGCGCATCCCGTTCGCTGCGGCTGAAGTTGCCCAAGACGTGGCTGGTCACGCGTTCGCGCGGGTCGGTGCGGCTGGCTTCGGCACCCGGTGGTCGTCCGACTCCGAAGCGCAGGCGTACGTAGTCGGGTCCGATGGCCTGCGAGATCGACCGCAGGCCGTTGTGGCCACCGTGGCCGCCGCCGATCTTCACTTGCAGGCGCAGAAACGGCAGGTCGATCTCGTCGTGGATCACGATGATCTGGGCGGGGGGAATGCGGAAGAAGGCCATCGCTCGCTGCAGTGGTCCGCCCGACAGGTTCATGAACTCCTGCGGCTTCTGCAGGTGCACTCGCTGGCCGCGAACGTCCAGCGACAGAAGCTCGCTTGCGAACTTGCTGCGAAACGCGCTGGGGCTGCTGCCAAAGCGGGTCGCAAGCTCGTCGACCACCATGAAGCCAACATTGTGGCGGTTGTCGGCGTAGTCGCGTCCTGGATTGCCCAGCCCGACGATCAGCCACCCCGCATCGCTTGCTGCCATGCTCTGTCCATGCCCCGCCGCAACCGAACATCCACCCCGCCGAAGCGATCGGTCGATGTCGGCGTTGGCCGCTGCCAAAGACGCAGCCCAACCTCGACAGCCAAGATCCCCGAAAAACCGAGGATCGCATAACGCATATCGCCCGCACGGGACGGGGGATCCTCGTCCGCGCGGGGCGACTGCCGAGGGGGCAGCAGGTCTTCAGCCTGTGCTTACTTCTTGCCTGCCGCTGGCTTGGCCGCTGGCTTGGCTGCAGCAGCCTTGTCGCCACCGCCCTTGGCTGCGGGCGCCGGAGTCTTGGCCGAAGCGGCCGCTCCCTTGTCGCCTGCCGGAGCCGCTGCTGCATCGGCAGCACCCTCGGTCGCCGTCTTCTCTTTCTCTTCCTTGATGACGGTGACGACGCACAGGGTCACGGTGCCGGGCAGAGCCGCCTTCACACCTTCAGGCAGCTTCAGATCCGCGACGTGAATCGACTGGCCGATGTTCAAGGCCGACACATCGATGTCAATGTGCGTCGGGATCTTGTCCGGCAGGCTGAGCAGATCCAGCGTGCGGTAGACCTGATGCATCTGGCCGCCGGCCTTGACGCCTTCCGCCTTGCCGATCAGGTTCAGGGGCACCGTCGCCTTGACTGGCTTGTCCAGCGACACGCGCAGGAAGTCGACGTGCACCACGTCACCCCGCATCGGGTGCCGCTGGGCGTCTTTGACCAGCACGGTCAGCACGTCCTTGGTGCCTTCCACATTCAGCCGCAAGAGCGTGTTGCGACCCTTCTTGGGGTCGAGAGACTTCTGCAGCTCCGACGGCACAAGCTGCAGGTTCAGCGGGTCCTTACCGCCGCCGTAGCAGATGGCCGGAATCGCTCCGCCACGACGGGTCTTGACCGCCTGGCTGGAGCCGACATTGGAACGAAGCTTCACATTGAGCGTACCGACTTCCATGATTGCGCCTCTTTGAGAGCCACGAAGTCCGCCACACTTGCCCCCTCCTGTCAAGGACGTCTTTTGCGCACCGCCCACGAGCGCCCTGACGCAAAGCTTGCGCACAGGCCCACGGAACCGGCGAATCCGGTGAACTCGGCGAACCCGACGTCTGCCCAGGTTCTTGACTGGGCCGCCGCCCTGCGGTTCGCTTCCCTTATGAGCCGCTCGACGCTGCCTTGGGTGCTGGTTTTCCCAAAAGCCTTGCCATGGGCCTTGCTGCTTGCGCTGTTTGCCTGCGGCGAGCCAGAGCCGCTTTCGCCCCAAGAGCTGATGGATCCCGCCATCTGCCAGAACTGCCACCCGCAGCACTATCGCGAGTGGTCTGGCAGCATGCACGCCTACGCCGCCGAGGACCCGGTGTTCCGCGCCATGAATGCGCGCGGTCAGCGCGAGACAAAAGGCGCGCTGGGCACCTTCTGCGTGCAGTGCCATGCGCCGCTGGCCGTGCGCACCGGAGCGACGCAGGACGGCTTGAACCTGGGCAGCCTGCCTGCATCGCTGCGCGGCGTGACTTGCTACTTCTGTCATCAGGTCAATGCGGTGACTGGCACGCACAACAACCCGCTGCAGCTTGCCAACGACTCGACCTTGCGCGGCAGCATCGATCAGCCGCTGCGCGCGCTGACGCATCGATCGGCCACGTCGACGTTTCACGACCGCAGTCAGGCCGATTCATCGGCGCTGTGCGGAAGCTGCCACGATGTCGTTACCCCCGCGCCCCACAGCGTGGAACTCGAGCGTACCTACAAAGAATGGCAGGCCAGCGTGTTCGCGACGGGCGAGGGCCGGCAGCGGCTGACCTGTGGGCAGTGCCACATGCCGGGTCGCAGCGGACTTGTGGCCTATGTCGAACAGGCGCCCATGCGCACCGTCCACGACCACAGCATGCCGGGCGTCGACCTGGCGCTGTCGCCGTTTCCCGAGATCGCGGCGCAGCGGCAGGCCATCCAGCGCGACTTGGATTCGACCGTTGCCGCCAAGCTGTGCGTGACACCCGACGGCACTGGGCTGCGCGTCGACATCAGCTTGGACAACGCGGGCGCCGGGCACAGCTTCCCCAGCGGTGCCGCTCACGACCGTCGCGCTTGGGTCGAGCTTTCGGCGTACAAAGGCAGCGGCGTGGTCTATCAAAGCGGTGGGGTCGCGGAAGGCCAGGCCGTGGTCGATCTTGCCGACCCCAGTCTGTGGCTGTTGCGCGATCGTGTCTTTGACGCCGCCGGTGGCCCCGCCCACATGTTCTGGGACATTGCCCGTCACGAAGGCGACCTGCTGCCCGCGGCTGTCACCGGCAATCCAGCCGACCCTCGCTACTTCCATGCCGTGTCGCGCAGCTATCGCATCCCGACCCGCGACGTCGATCGCATCGGCCTTCGCCTGCGCATCCGACCGATCGATCACGATGTCCTAAAGGACTTGGTGCAAAGCGGCGATCTCGACGACAGCGTGCGCGGTCTGGTGCCGACCTTTGCGCTGGCCGGTGCGCAGCTTGAGTGGAAAAAAGACGGCCCATCCTGCGTGCCCTAGCCGCGCTGTGGCTGCCGAGGCGGTCCGAAA
>JAYRFD010001100.1:0-16451 GCA_041908565.1 Polyangia bacterium
CGCCGATCGGACATCGCCCAGCACCACGGTCGTGCGATCGGCCATGCCGTTTTCTGCGGCGTTGCGCTGACACAGCGTCGCCAAGCGGGGCTGCAGCTCGACCAAGGTCACGCGCGCGCTTGCATCGGCTTGGCCCAGCAGCAGACCGACCACGCCCACCCCAGCCCCGATGTCCGCGACGGCGCCCAGCGGCCCATTTCCGACGAAGCTAGCCAGCAAGATCGGGTCGATGCTGAAGCGATAGCCGACGCGCGGCTGCCACAGGGTCACGCGCCCGCGCACGATCGGATCACGACTCAGATCGGAATCGCCCAGTGAATCGGCCGGTGGAATGGCCGATGGAATCGCGGCTCGATCGACGCTTGCCCCGATGGCCGCCCCACGGATCGAAGAAGACTCCACGGGCCTTAGACCGCGTCGACCGCTTCGCTGGGATCAACCGGATTCAGCACGATGCCCGATGCGATCTTGGGATAAAAGTACGTCGACTTCTGCGGCATCACTTCGCCGGCTTCCGCCACCGCCATCACCTGTTCGACGCGGGTCGGGTTCAGCAGGAACACAGCCTGGGTTCCGTCATGTCCCGTCGCGGCCTGCAGCGCTTGTCCGAAGTCTTTGAGATACCGCAGGTACGTCTGCGCTTCCTGCGCCGCGCGATCGATGCCCAGGGCGCGTTCAAACACCAGCGAGTGCAGCACCGTCACATCCAGATCGCGCAGAGCCGCCGGCCCTTCGACCGCGCCCTGTGCTTCCGGTCTTCGCGTCAGATACAGCGAACGACCGCCGCTGCACAGAAGGAAGCTGGGACCTCGCTCGCCGTATTCACGCAGCGTGGCCTGCGCCGCTTCCTGCGACCCCAGCGCTGTCTCGACGATGTCGAAGTGTTCGCCCAGCGTGCGCAGCAGCGCATCCAGGTTGAACGACGGCAGGCTGTGCAGCACGCGATGGGTCGGAAAAACCACCAGGCCCGGATCGCGCGCGTTGCACAGAAAGATCGATCCATACTCCGCCGCCGAGTCATTGCCGCGATAGCCGGTTTCCCGTCGCCATTCATCGCGCAGCGCCAGCATCGTTTCATAGCGATGATGACCATCGGCGATGTAGATGCGCTTGTCGCGCAGCAAGCGGCAGACCTGCGCAATCGCATCGCGATCGGTCAGGCGCCACAGCCGATGCAGCACGCCGTCTTCGGTGGTCCCAAACAGATCGGCGGGCTGGCTTTCGACGCTAGCAAAGGCGGCATCGGTCAGCCGCGCGGTGTCGTCGTACAGACCAAAGACTTGCGACAGGTGGGTTCGCGTCGCGCGCTTCAGCTTCAGACGGTCCAGCTTGGGGCCGGCCAGCGTGCGCTCGTGCGGCAACACCACGCCTTCGGAAAAGCGATGCAGGCGGATGCGACAGATGAAGCCCCGACGAATGATCGGCTCGGCTGCGCTGCCCGACGACTGGCTGGGCCCCGCCGATCCGGGAGGCAAAAAGACCTGGTGATAGCGATACAGCGCGGGCTGCGCATCGCGGGTCAAGGCTCCGTCCTGCAGCATGCGCCGCAGGGCATCACCGGCCAGCTGATACTTTCCGTCGCTGTCTCCACCCTGGGCATCCTTGGGCAAGATCAAGTGGACTGCGTTGTGCGGGCTGCGAGCGGCCAGGGCCTGGCGCTGCGGCTCATTGATCACGTCGTACGGAGGAGCCAGAAGGGAAGAGACATCGGGGCGTTGCGGGTCTTGCGGTCGATACACGATGCCGCGGAACGGTGCGATCTCTGCCATGGCCGCTAGTTCTACACCGGTCGCCTTTTTGCCCGTGAAAAAAGAGCGCGGCCCGGCGATCGCAGGCTACGCGCTGGTCTGCTTGTGCCACTCCGCAAGCTCGGCCACTGCGGCGTCCAGCTCGTCGCAGATCGGGTGACCGCCCAGCAGGCGTCGCGTCACCGCCGAAAGCGATGTGTAGTACCAAAGCTGATCGGCCGAGGAGCCGCGGAACTTGCCCCACAGCGCCGCGCCTTGTTCCCGCAGATCACGCAGCATCGCCTGGCAGTTGTGCAGGGCATCAGCGGCTTTGACCGCCGCGATCAGGCTGTCGCCCGCCGCAAGCTGCGCGATCTTTTCTTGCTTGCGATCGCGCCACGAACGCAGCACGCCCCCTTCGGTCTTCTTTTCCGAGACCGCCTCCACCAAGCGGGCCACGGCCGACCCAAATTCCGCGCTGATCTGCGACAAGGGCACGTCGGTGTCTTCGACCACATCGTGCAGCACAGCGGCCACCACAACTTCTTCCGGGAACTGGTACTTCAGCAGCACCATCGCGACATGGGCTGGATGCACGATGTACGGAATCGCGGTGCCCTTGCGTAGCTGTTCCTTGTGAGCCTGTGCGGCAACGATCAGGGCTCGGTCGAGGACATGAGAATAGGCAGGCATGCCCGCAGTATATCAAGCGCACGACGGCGACGGCGGAGCGTAAGCAGGACGGACGCGGCGGCGGTCTACTGGGGACGGCCCTGCGCGATCCACGACTCGACCAGCTGGATCTGTTCGGGAGTCAGGGCGGGCAAGCCCAAGGGCATGCCGCGCACGCCGGGGACCGGCTGACCTGCGATCTCTTTCTGACGGGCTCGCAGCGCGCCGACCAGGATGGATGTGCCATCGGCTTGCGGCACGAAGATGCTGCGGCGTTCACCCTGATCGTCCAGGCTGCCAGCCAGCACATCGCTGTAGGTCGCCAGGTTCAAGCCACGACCGGCGAAGCCAAAGCCGCCGGTGTTTCCAGGACCACCATCGCCCATCGCGAATTCCGGCGTGGAATGACAGTGCCAACACGTGCGGCGAAAGACCTGTTCGTTCACTTCGCGAAACGAAACTCGGCGCGAAAGCAGTGGCAGGCGTTCCGGCACGATCGGCGCAGGCTCCACAGACAGCGGGGCATTCATCACGTACGCCGCAATCGCGGTGGCCTGTTCTTCCGACAGCGGCACCTTGGGCATCGGGCTGTCTGGCTTGATCGACTGCGGGTCGCGCAGCCAGCGAACAAGCCAGGCGGTCTGCAGCCTGTCGCGACTGTGACGCAGATCAGGCGCCAAGCGAATGCCGCGGACCACTGTATCCGCTTTGAGCGGAACCGGCAGCGGGGAAGCGGGCAGCGGATCGACACCGCTGAACCGGTGACACGTGCCGCAGCCCTGCGTTTCCAGAAGCTGACGTCCGCGACGCAGAGTTTCCGCATCCTGGGGAAAACGGACCGGCGGTGCTTCGTCGGGAACCAGCCACGCCGCCATGCGCCGCGCTTGCTTTTCATTGATCGACAAGCGAGGCATCAGTGCGATCAGACCCGGTCGCAGGTCGTGCGGTTGTTGCAAGTACCTTGCAATAAAGTCTTGCCGCAGCCGCCGGTCTGCCGCGTGCAGCGAAGGCACATCCGGCAGGCTCTTGATGTTGGCCTGCCAGCGCGCCAGCGTTTTTCCGTCGATACGAAACGTCCCGGTCAGGATCTCTTGATGGCAGGTCACGCAGTGCTTTTCGCGTTCAGCCGGTCGCAGGTACGGTCCGTCATGGCAGCGATTGCATTGGAATTGCAACATCAGCTCGCCGCCGGTCTGGATGTGCGCGGCCTGGGCCGAATCAGGTAGCGACGGAATTGCAGGGCGTGGCCCGTGCGATCCCGCGAAGAAAACGCCCCCGATCGCAGCCAAGATCGAAAGCCGCGTCAGCCAGGATCCCCCCCTGCGATCGAGCGTCCAGCATCGCTGCATACGCCGTATGGTACACTGTTCGTCGCTGATTTTTCCGACGGATAGAGGGCCAAAATAATGTCGCCGCGCGCTTTCCTGCTGAGCCTTGGCTTGGGACTTTTGGGCACGACGATGGCGGGCAATGCCCAGGCATGCTTGAACGCGGTCGAGCTAAGTCGCAAGGAAGCGGTGAAGCTGATCAACGATGCCGAAGCCGCGCTGGCAGCCGGTGATGCCGTCGGCGCGCTGGCTCTTTTGGATGGCAAGCTGGCGCAAGAAGAAGGCTACGAGGTCAGCAACGACAAGCTGGACAAGCGCATCCAGCGCGTGTGGGCGGTGGCGCGCTTGCGGGCCGGCGACTCTGCAGATGTCAGCGCTGCCGTCGAAGTCCTGCGCGCGCAGGCCGGCGAAAACCCCAAAGATCCGTGGCTGAAAGTGCGGCTGGCCGAAGCGCTAAGCCGTACCAAGAAGGGCACCGGCGAGGCCCGCAAGCTTCTGGAAGACCTGGCCAAGCGCGACCTGATCGTCGATCCCGAAGGCTTCGCGACGCTGGCTCGCCTGCGCAAAGGCGCCAAGGACGACCCCGGGGCCACGCAAGCGCTGGACCGATGCAAGGCCATGGCCAAGAACGCCGCCGTCTGCAGCGACGCCCCGCTGGCTGAGCCCAAGAAGGTCAAGAAGCAGGCCGCGACCTCGATGCACAACAGCATGAAGGAGCCGTTCTAAAGCGGCCCTGCCCAGCTTGCGGTCGAGTCGCGGTCGCGGTCGCAGTCGCATCGCGATCGCGTCGGGCCTGAACCGCCGTCATTGGCGTTCCCTGCGGCTTGGCATCCACTGCCAGCCCGCCGCAGCATCCCAGCCGCTACGGCTTCTTGTGATAGATCACGCCGCCCACGCCCACGACATAGACCTCACTTGCCGATGCGACGTACACGTCGTTTAGCTGCGTCTGGCCGGGGAAGGCATCGATGCTCCAGCTGGTGCCGTCGTAGAACCAGACGGTGCCGCCATCGCCAACCGTGAACATGGCATTTCCCGACGAGCCATGGATCGATCGCAGGTTGACAAAGTTGGTGCCGGCGGGCCGCGTCATCGCGTTCCAGACCTTGGCGGCAGGGTCGTAGCGCAGCAGGGTGCTGCCGACGCCAACGGCCGTCATGTTGGCGTTGCTGGTGCCATACAGACCATGAAGCGCGACCGTCGCATCGGCAGGAATAAAGAAAGGATTTGCGACGACACTCTTACCGACGTTGCCGACGATGAAGTAGTTGCCAGATGTGTATCCCCAGACCGCGTTCCAGGCCTGGTCGACGTTCATGCGGGTGATCTGCGACCAGGTCATGGTGTCGCCCTGCAGCCAGGGCTTGCTCATCGCCAGGTTGTCCCCGACGATGTAGCCCTCGGTCCCGTCCAAAAGCCAGACGCTGCGCAGGTTGACGGTGGTCGTGCTGTTCTGGGTCGTCCACGTATCGCCAAAGTCGCTGGTCCGCAGGATGGTCCCGCCATCCCCGACGGCGATGCCAATGCCAGTGCTGGTGCCGTGCAGGCCGCGCAGGTTGGCGGTAACCGGTGACGTGACGGCCTTCCACGCGGTGCCATTCCACTGCAGGATGCGCCCGCCGTCCCCCACTGCAACGACGCGATTGCTGCTGAACCCCCACACCGCGTTCAGGTTGGTGGTCTCGCTGGGCAGGCTCTCGGGGCACCAGCCGTGACACGTGAAGCGAGCGGTGACCGTCGTGTCCTGGGACAAGGGGATGATGCAGGTGTTCATGCCCGAACAGGCCCCAGACCAGCCATCGAACGTGGACATCCAGCCCGGTCCAGACTCGGGTGCGTCGACGGCCAGACTGACGACGGTGCCTGCCTGCAGCTGAACCACCTTGGACGGGCAGTTCTTGTCACACGACAGCGCCGCCGGGTTGGCCGTGATGCTGCCGGCCCCGCCGCCGGTCTTGTTCAGGGTGACGGTCCGCATGCCCGTGGCGCAGATCGGTGGCTGCTTGGCGGCAAGAGTCATCGTCGCTGTGTAGACCTGGTTGGCGCTGAATTCTTGGCTTAGCTGGCCAATCGCCACGATGCAGCCCTGTGCATCGCGGGCCGTCGCTTGAATGTCGATGCGCCCGCGCGAGTCGGCGGGCAGGCTGATGGTGAAGCGACCCAGCTGACCACTGCCTGCCATCTCGGTGCGGGTCTTGCCGGCAAACGTCGCATCGATCTGAAGCTGCGTCGTGTTGGCGGGAATCTCGGCAACTGTCACATCCAGAAACGGCGCCAACAGCTCACGCGGGCTGCAGGTCACGCTGATCAGCGCGACGGTAAGGGCCAGCGCGAACAGGCGAAGTCCTCTCCACAATGCGACGGGACGACCGCGAAGCGCGCGTACAGCCTTCGGGCTGCGAAAGCCAGCGGACAGAAGCGAGCTGAGATGACGCATGATCCTCTCCTAGAAAAAAATCCGTCGCGGCCAGAAGGGCGACGCGAACACGGGAACCGAACAAGGCGACGCGAATACGAGAACGGAGCCAGGCGGAACGATGCGCGCGAAGGGATGCGGGCGGTGCGCAGGCCACGCGTCGCGCCGATCGAGCCGAGCCCGATCAGAACGCGATGTGAAACGGCGCGCGCTGCGGTTCGCTGGGCCCTGCGGTGCCCACCGAGACACCGACCGCGACGGCGGCCACTGCGGCGGCGCCTCCTGCCAGCGCCAGCCAGAACCACCACTTCTTGTACACAGGCTTTGCATCGGACTTTGAATCGAGCGGCGCGTTCGATGCGCTGGGATCGCCCTGCATCGCCGGCTGCAAGCGACGCCGTTCTTTTTCGCGCTGCGCGGCCAGATCGCCCTCGGCTTGCTTCGGATACTCACGCGCCGCTTCCACCACTTCTTTGGGTCCGTTGTCTGGGGTGGCCAAGAAGCGCTGAAACGTTGTCACGGCATCGGCCGGGCGCCCCATCTTTTGCTGCACGCGACCGATGTTGATCAGAAGCCAAGGCGAGGGTCGCAGGGCATAGGCTTTTTCGTAGCCCGTCAAGGCGGCGTTGTACTGCTGCGAATCCGACAGCCGACGCGCGCTTTCAAAAACCTGGCGGCACTCCTTGTCGGCCAAGCAGTCGACGGTTCCCGACGGGGATGCGGCCTTGTTCGATTCATCAGCAGCCTGCGGATCGGGCTTGCCGGATCGCGCGCTGGACGCCTTCTTGCTGGACTGCGCCTGCCCATTTGCCGGCGCAACACCGCCGCAAAGCAGCACCAGTGCCAGCCCAGTCAACAGCCCGCACAGGGACGTGGGCTTACTTCTCAAGTAGCTCCTTGAAGTTGGGAGCGGGAGCGGGACTTGCGGCACGAGGCGCCTCCGGTTTTCCTGCGGACGAGGGGTTGTTCTTGCGAGCCACAGCCGAGCCAACCCCAGCCGGGGTCCCTGGCTTTTTCATCGCCGCACGACCGGCGGCGCGCGAAATAGGCTGCAGGCGGCGATCGACCTGATGGTTGCTTTCACCGTCGAGGATTACTTCGACCGACTGGTAACCAGGCCGCCGCAGGCTAAGCGACACGGGGCCCGCCACAGCGGGCTGACGATGCGAAAGCGGCGTCGATCCAAGGACGGCGCCGGTCTTGCTGTTGACGACTTCGACACCGGGCGGATCGCTTGCGATCTGGAACAGCACCATGCGCGGTGCGATCGCAGCCGGCGCTTGGGCTGTCGAGTCCGCGGCCGTCGTCTCGGCAGAAGATGCCTTCGCGGCCGCCTGGGGTCGCGGACGCAGCAACCAGGCAGCGCCGACAAACAACAACGCAGTCAGCCCGACGGCGCCCAGGATGAATGGACGTGGGCGCGTGCGGTGCGTCCGCAGCAGGCTGGAATTGCTGCCTTCTCCTGCTGACGATCCCAGCGTCGTGGGGGCGCCACTTGGGCGAATCACTGCCAGCAGCGACTTGAAGCTGGTTCGCGACGGCGGCGAAGCAACCACAGGAACCTGGCCGGGCTCCGAAAGCTGCTGCGCTAGCTGCACGGCCTCGCTGGCGGTGGGACGCAGGTTGCGATCTTTGGTCATCAGCCGATGCACCAGCGCCGCGACGGGCTCTGGCACATGCGGCGCGCGCTCTCGGATCGGCATCGGCTCTTCGTACATGTGCATGCCGAACACGGCGCCCGATCCCTCGGCGACAAACGGACGCCGACCGGCCAGCATCTCGTACAGCATCACGCCCAACGAATAGACATCGGCCCGCCCGTCGACCTTGTTGGCGCCGCGGCACTGTTCTGGCGACATGTAGGCCGGCGTGCCCAGCACGGCGTCGGTCCGGGTCTGCACATCGCCGGGCTGCTTTCCCTCCATCAGCTTGGCGATGCCGAAGTCCAAGAGCTTGGGCAAAAGCCGCCCCGAGCCATCGGCGTTCGGAATCAGCATCACATTGTCGGGCTTCAGGTCGCGATGCACGATGCCGCGCTCGTGGACGACGGCCAGGGCGCTGGCGATCTGGCGAACGATCTCCAAGGCTTCGGGCACAGCCAGCGTGCCTTCGCGCTTCAGCTTCTTGCCCAGCGATTCGCCGCGCAGAAACTCCATCACGATGTAGGCCGTTCCGTCGGCGGCCTGGCCAAAGTCCCAGGTCTGCACCAGCGCCGGATGGTCGATCAGGTTGACGGCGCGGGCCTCGTTAAAGAAGCGCTGCACGACGTCTTCGCGCACGGCGTGTTCGCGGTGCAGCACTTTGATCGCCGCGTGACGGCCAATCGAGGTGTGCTCCCCTTCAAACACCGCGCCCATACCGCCTTCCCCCAGCTTGCGAAGGATGCGGTACGAGCCAAGCTCTGAGCCTTCCGTGATGCGAGGGCCGGCAGCCATGAAGCCTTGCACGGGAGCGAAGAAAAGAACCCCGTCTGTACATCTTCGCCAATGTGAGAGCGTCGGGTCAAGCGAGCCGCTTCATCCCATCTGCTAGGCGGCGCTCCGCTGCAGGCAGTCGGACAGGCGGCGCGGCTCTAGCCCGTTGGCACGATAGTCGCGTTCGCGGCAGGTCAGGATCAGGATCTGCTGTCCCTTGGCCGCACGCCGCAGCACGCCCAGCATGCGCTCGAAGCGGGCGTCATCGGCGTACACCAGCGCATCGTCCAGCACGATGCAGGTCGGCTGGCCTTGTTCGCGCAACAGATCGGCAAAGGCCAAGCGCGTCAGGATCGAAAGCTGCTCGCGCGTGCCGATGCTCAGCGCGTCGAAGGGTTCTTCAATGTCGCCACGACGCAGGTGTGATATCGCCAGATCTCCATCGGAAAATCGCAGCGAACAGCCCGGAAAGACCTGGTTCAAGTAGGGCTGCATGCGCGCCTGCACAGGGGCAAAAAATGTCTCTTTGGCTTCGCGCTCGGCCGCTTGCAGCGTGTCTAAAAGCAGGCGCAGCGCCTCGGCCTCTTTGGCCATGCGTTCCTTTAGGGCCCGTGCTCGGTCGCGCTCGCCGATCAGCTCCTGCCGTCGCTCGCCCAGGCCCTGCTGCCCCAGGGCTTGCAGCTCTCCTTCCAGGAAAGTCGCGCGCTGGCGCGTGCTGTCGATGTCGCGCGCAATCAGCTCAACGGCCCGCTGGCGAGACTCCAAGCGATCGCGCACCTCGTCGGGCTGCGCCAACTGCAGGGCGCGCTGGGCTTCATACAAAACGGCATCCGCAGCGGCTTTTTCGTCTTGCGCGTGCAGCAGCGCCTGTCCCAAGGAATCATCGCTGTCGCGAGCCCGCGCGTGCTGCAGCGCCTCTTCGGCTTGACGCTGCTCGCGCTCGCTGCTTTCGCGTTCGATGCGCAGCCGCGTCAGCCCTTCCTGCGCGGCCTGCCAGGCCTGTGCAACACGCTCATAGACCGCTTGGGCTTGCTTCACCTCGCGAGAGGCTTGTTCGTTTTCTTGGCGCGCGGCGGTCACCTGCGCCGCCAGCCATTCACGCCGATCGAGCGGGTTCCCCGACGAATCAGGCGCGCCAGGCTCGCTTGCCACATCACCTTCAGCCGCCGTTTGTGCGGCGTATTCCGCTTCCGCGCGCAGCTGCGCCGCCCGCAGCGCATCCAGACCTTCCGGAGCATGCGCCTGCACCAGTCCTTGATGTTGCTGCGCGTGCATCACAAGCTCGGCGCGCTCTTGCACGCGCGACTCGGCCGCGGCGACATCGGGCACCCCGCAGCTGGCAAGCTCCTTCTGCAGTGCCTGCGCGGCGCTGTCGAGCCGCTTGCGACGCTCGCCCAGATCTTCGGCGCCCGGCGTGATGGAAAGGACGCCCAGCGATGTGTCGGCCTGCATCAGCTCAAGCTGCGTGGTCTCGGTCATGTGCAGCGGCTGACCCGGCGCCAAGCGCTGTCCTGCAAGCTGCAGCGTCGTGTCGCCGCGCAGCGCAAAGGTCAGGCGGGTGGCCACCGCTTGCAGGCCCGCCTCGGCCTCGGCCCGTTCGCGATCGAGCTTGTGGATCAAGCGCAGCCGCTTTTCATCGATGGCGATAGCGTCCGCTTGCGCGCGACAGGCGATCGCTTGCTCGTGCGCGCGCAGTGCTTGTGCATGCCGCTTGCGCAGGTCGGCCAGATCTTGCGCCACGCGGTGGGTGCGCTCGCGTCCCAGCCAGCGACGAAGAGCTTCTTCCGATTGCTGCAGGCGAAGCTGGGCCGCCTGCAGTCGATCTTTGCAGTCCGTTTGGCTGGCCTGCTGCGGCAGCAGA
Source organism: Polyangia bacterium (assembly GCA_041908565.1). Classification (GTDB taxonomy): domain Bacteria; phylum Myxococcota_A; class Polyangia; order Palsa-1104; family JAEUJZ01; genus JAEUJZ01. Next base: position 10,419 of record JAYRFD010001100.1, read on the forward strand.
TCCTGCTGCGCGGCGATCAAGGCCTCGCTTTGTTCCTGCACGCGGCGCACGCAGTCGTCGACCCGACGCTTTTCCGCTTCGCGCTGACGGAAGCGCTGCTGGGCCGCTTGGCCCTGCGCTTCGGCGACCTTTCTGCCCTGCTCGGCCTCGCGCAGCGTGCCTGCCAGTGACTCGACGCGGCGCGACTCGGCTTCGGCATCTTGCCGCTCGCGCTGCGCGCGCAGCAGATCGCCTTCGCGATCATAGCGAGCCAGCCGCTCGCGCAGTCGGGTCAGCTCATCAACCTGCGTGTCGTAGCCGCGAAGCTGGATCTCGACGGCGCCAAGCTCGGCATCCAGCGTTCGTTCTTTCTCAAGCTGCTTGGCGTAGTCGCCACGTGGCTTGCGGTTCTTGTCGTAATACTCGCTGTAGCGCCGGCTGATCGATTCCAAGATCTCGCGCCCGCGCGCGCCGCCCAGCACCTCGCCGACTTCGCTCTCAAGTGCCGACAGCAAGCTGCGCTGGGCCGGTCCTTCCCGTCGATCTTTCAAAGCCGCATTCCAGTTGGCAAACGACGTGCCCTGCTCCAGCCACAGCAGGCCGAAGACGCCGTGATCAGCGGCGCTCGACAGGCCGCGCGCCGGTCCTTCAAAGCGCAGCAGATCTTGCAGCGCATCTTCGGCAGCGGGGCCGGTCAAGCGGCCGCGTCCACCGGGCAGATCCAGCTCGGCATAGGGCTGCTGATAGAAGCCTTTGCGCAGGCGATACAGTCCCTGCGCGACCTCGAAGTCCAGCGCCACTTCCGGCTGTACTTCCGACTGAAACGGCACAAGCTGCCGCGCCACTTCTTTGCCGACGCGATGGCGATCGAACAGCGCCGCACGCAGCGCACGCAGGACCGTCGACTTGCCCTCTTCATTGTCTCCGGCCAGCACGGTCAGGCCATCGCCGATCGCGTCAATAACCAGCGGAGCGGTGAAGCGACGGAAGTTCTTGATCTCGATGCGGCGGATCTTCATCGACGCACCTCGGCTCCGCCCACGTCTCCGCCCTGTGCCCGCAGGTGTTCGGCATACAAGATCTCAAGCGCGCGGCGGGCCAGATCGCGCTGGTCGCCGGTCTGTTTTTCGTCGCTGGCCAAGCTGCGCAGGCGATTTAAGGCCGTGCGCAAGAAGCCCTGGCTGTCGATGCGATCCAGGTCGGCATCGCTGGGCTGTGACAGCAGCTGATCGGTTCGGCAGCGCAGCACGTGCAGCTTGGCCCGCCAGTCGGCCAGCAGCGCATCCAGGGCTTCGCGCGTCGCCAGATCGACGACGCCGCTGACTTCCAAGTGAACGACGTGCCGATCGAACGGAGCCCCCAGGCCTTCTAGCTGCGCCGACAGTGCCTGCAGATCCGCCATGCCATGCAGCGAAGCCGTCACGCGTCGCCAGTGAAAGCGACCGACCGGGATCTTTTCCACCACCGGCGCGGAACCCGGAGCATCAATGGTGACCAGCAGCACGTTGCCGGCTTCGTTGTCCTTGAAGCGATCGGGCTCGGGCGTGCCGGCGTACCACGTGCGCGGCGCGATCGGCAGCGTGCCGTGCCAGTCGCCCAAGGCCAGGTAATCCAAGCGCGCGCGATCGGCGCGATCTTCGGCGATCTCGTTCATTGCTTCGCTGCGCTCGGGCAGGCGGCCCTTGATGCTGCCGTGCGCCACCCCGACCCGCACGGCCTGCGGCGGCGTCAGCATGCCATCCATCACGTCGGTGGTATCGCTGGCTTCGTGTCGACGCACAAGCGGAGCCGGCAGGATCGCCAAGCGATGCTCGGCCACCAAGACCGGCTCGGCCCGCGTCAGCAAGCGCACGTTCTTCGGCGGCTGCAGGCGCGAAAGGCGCGTCCAGGCGCTCTCGGCTTCGGCCGCGTCGTGGTTGCCGGGCAGAAGCAGCCAGTCCCCGGCATAGCCCGACATGGCGTGCAGCGTCCGCCGCAGCGACTCGTCGCGCACACCGTTGGTCTCGAAGACATCGCCGGCCACGATCACCGCGTCGACCTCACGCTCGCGCGCGATCTCGGCAATGCGCTGCACCGTCTTTAGGCGCTGGCTGCGAAGCTCTGCCGCTTTGTCGCTATCCACGTCGTCGATGTCGACGAACGCTTTGCCGATCTGCCAGTCTGCCGAGTGAAGGATCCGCACCGCCATGGCTGTTTTCCTTGCTAGTTGCGCCGGATTGTTCGCATTCGCGACCGGCCAACGTGCGCCCAACATTCCGCGTTTGCGGCGCAGTTTTCAATGCGCTCGTTTTCCTTGCCCATCGCCCATGGCATCGCCGTAGGGTGAAAGGCAAACGACATGCGCGCGCTGGAGCTTACCTGCCTTTGCATCGTCCTTCTGTACATCGTTGTGCGCCTGCATCGCCGAGGGGACGAATCGGTCGGCGAGCTACTTTCGCGCTTTGTCTGGCTGGCGGCGACCAGCGCGCTTGGCGAAGACACGATGATTCGCCTGCACGGTTTCTATGACTACGCCGAAGGCTGGAGCCTGCCAATCGATCGCGTGCCCCTGCTGATCGTCCTCATCTGGCCGATCGTCATCGACTCGGCCAGCCAAATCGCAGGCGGCCTGTGCCGGGCGCTTCACCGACAGGAATCGACGCGAAACGTGGCCATCGCGACGGGCCTGGTGGTGCTGGTCGACGCCTGGCTGATCGAGCCGATCGCAACGCAGAGCGGCCTGTGGCGCTGGCATGCGCCGGGCCTGTTTGGCGTGCCGCCGATCGGGGTCTTGGGCTGGGCGATCTTTGCGGGGCTGGTCACCTGGCTGCGCCCGATTGCGTGGCGCCGGTCAGGCTCTGCGCTGGTGCGGCTGGGGCAGCCCGTGGTCGCATCCGCGCTGGCCATCCTGGGCACGCACGCGATCTTGATCGCTGCCTGGTGGCTGCTGTTCCGCCCTCTGAACCGAACGCTACCGACCGCAGCCGGCATCGCCATCGCGTGGCTTGTGCTGCTGCCGATCGCGGCCTGGTTTCTGCGCATTCGCGCCGGGCGTGCGGTGCCCGTTTCCAACCTGCTGGTGCGCGTGCCGGCCGCTGCGTTCTTCTTCGTCCTTCTGGCGGTTCGCAAAGACCTCATCGGCGCGGCGCAGGGGCCGCTGCTTCTGTACGCGCTTTCCTTCGCAGCACCGTACTGGGTCCTGGTCTTTGCCCGCAGCGCGCAACCGCAGAACAGGGCGACCTGACCCACAGCGAAGAAAACCCGCGCAGCGACGGGTTCCGCGCAGAGATAAACACCCGATCAGCGACAGGTCCCGCGCAGCGATGAGCACTCGCGCAGCGACGAAAACCCGCGCCCCAGCATCCGCTGCTGGGGATCTGTGGGCGCTACTTCTTTTTGCCCTTGGCGCCTTTTTTCGCCGCCGCGGCCGCGGCTTCCGCTGCGATCTTGGCCTGGTCATCGCGAATCTGCTGCGCCGTCGTGCAGGCCTGCTGATTGCCCAGCGTGCAGCCCTGATCCAAGAAGCCCAACGCCTGCGGCAGATCCTGCGCACCCTCGAGCCCCTTGGCGTAGATCAGGCCCAAGTTGAAGCACGAAAGCGCGTTCTTCTTGCCTCAGAAGTCGGTGAACATAGCCTTGGCCTTGGGCTTGTCAGCGTCGCCGCCTTCGCCGTTTAGCAGCATCGCCGCCAGGTTGACGCAGGCCGTGCTTTCACCGCCATCGCAGGCTTTCTGGTACAGACCGCGCGCCTTGACCAAGTCCTGCGGTCCACCGTCGCCGGTGGCGTACATGACGCCAGCGTTGGCGCAGCTATCAAAGAAGTCGGGGCCGCAGGACTTTTCAAAGCCGCCGCGCGCCCGCGGCTTGTTGACGGTGGCGCCGTCCTGGCCGTGATAGCGAAGCTGAGCCTCGATGGCGCACGACAAAATCAGCCCCTTGTCGCAGGCCTTGCCGTGAAACTCGGCGGCCTTGTTCGCATCCTTGGGCACGCCGACTTGGCCTTGGCGAAAGATCTCGCCGACGATGTTGCAGGCCTTGGGCTCGATCTCGCAGGCGCTGGGCAGAAAGCGCGCGGCCCGCACGAAGTCCTTGGCTTGGTTGGCGCGCGCCCCTTTGTTCAGGCAGTCCTTGGCGTCTGTGCACGTCTCGGGCGGCGGCGGTGCGGCGGGCTGGTTGGCGTGCGTCGGCTGTACCAAAGAAAGCGTCACGCCGAAGCAAAGCCCAGAAGCGAAAAGCCCAGTATTGAAAAGCCCGGAATTGAAGAGGAAGAGGGAAGGTCGTCTGTGCAGGTTCGTCATGGTTGGGTCGTCTTGTCTTTTCCGCGCTGTGTACGACTGCAGAGTTGCCTCTGTCAACGTCGACGCGAGGAGGCCGCTGGCGCAGTCCCCCTTGTGCGGCTGCGCTAGAAGACGACGACCTTCTTCTTTTTCTTCTTCTTTTTCTTCTTCGGCTCGTCCGAGCTGCCGTCCCCGCTGTCGTCCCCGCTATCGTCTTCCCCGCCGGGACGGACGTTCGACTTCTTGTCTGGCGAGCTTGGCTTTTCGGGCGCCGATTCGGCCATCTTCACCAGCACGACCTTTTCGCTATCGGGGCCCAGGTCTTGCGCGGCATCGTCGAAGCCCTCTTTGCGCAGGGTCAGCGTCTGCTTTTCGCCGCGCTTGAGCTCAATCACCAGCGGCGTGGTACCCAGCGAGACATCGCCGCGCAGCACTTCCGCCTGATCCGGTGAGCTGCGCAGGATGACAACGCGTGGCCCCGGCCACAGCAAGATGACAAACAGCAGCAGCACCAGCGACCCCAGGCCGATGGCAGCGCCGCGCAGGATCTGCAGACGCCGCGGAGGCGGCAGTTCCATGAAGCGCTGGGCCCAGGGGTGCATAGCCAAGCGGTTCAGGTGCGGGGCCAGCTTGTGCAGCACGGCAGAAAGTCCGCCCGGCCCGCCCGGCGCTTTGGCGGCCGGCACCATGTCGGTGGAAGGCGGCGGCGGCGAGGCATAGACCTGCGGCGACTGCGGCAGCGTGGAATACGGACTGGCGGATCCCGACGCGGACGCGGATGCGAACGCAGAAGGCGGAGAGCTGCTGTGCGCCGGCGCAGGGTTGTATGGCGGCGCGCTGGTCATGGCGGCCGGCGGCAATGCTTGCGGTCCGCCGTAGGCGGGCGGGCTTGATGCAGCAGCGGGAACCGGCGCCAGCTGCTGCTGGCTGCCAAACGCAGCGACGGGCGGCTGGGAACTTGAGGCGACGATCTGCGTCATAGCGGCCGGTGCGCTGGTCGGCGGCGCGGCCGGAATGGCGGTCGGCGGAGTCTGAGGCCGTGACGACGGGCCTGAAGACGAAGCGCGGTTGGGCGGCGGCGGCTTCATCAAGGCCGACAGAGCGGCCGCCGGCATCTCGCCAATCATCGTCGGCATCTGCGGGGCGGCGCGGTTGGCAACGACCGGCGTTTCGGCCAGCTGCGAAATCGACGCGGGGGCCGGCTTCGATGCGGGCGAAGCGCCGGGTGGCGGGAACGATGCAGGGGGTGGACCCGCCGTGGGCGGCGCACCGAGCGGAGGCACAGACGCCGGGGCCGCCGGCGAAGGAGGCGTTGCCTGTGGGGTTGCGATGGCGGCCAGCACCGCTGCAGGAACCGCCTTGGGCTGCAGCGTCACCCCCAAAAAGGGCGCCGCAGGCTTGGCCGCCGGATTCACAGGCGCACCACCGGACATGCCGCCCGGCTTGACCACCGGCGTCGGCTTCACCGGAGCAATCAGGCTGGCCGCCGCCATCGAGTCCAGCGCAGGTTTCTGCGCTGCCCCAGCGCCCATCTCGGGCGACCCGCGCCGAACGGTGCTTGGGCCTGATACCTTCGACGGATCGTCGCCGAACTCGCGCGACCAGGCTTCGGGATCGCGCAGGGCGGCCGCGACGTCTTCGGCTTTTTGGAAGCGGTGGTCGCGGCTTTTGGCCAGGCAGTGCAGCACCAGCTTTTCGAAGGCCGGCGTCACTGCCGGGTTGATGCTGCGCGGCGGCGGCGGCTGTTCGCTGATGTGCTTCAGGATCACTTCGGCAAAGCCATCGCCGGGAAACGGCA
>JAYRFD010001101.1:0-5270 GCA_041908565.1 Polyangia bacterium
AAGGATGGGATCGCGAAGCCGCTTGCACCCGCCGGCGGTCCGTCACAGCGGAGACCCCATGAGCCACCCCACCCCGTATCGCATGAACGCTCTAGCCGACAGCGGAACGCTCGTGCGCGACGGAAGTGGAGACAGTTCGCGAGTGGATGTGGGCCTTCGCCGCGATGGCAGCGCCGATCGACACCGTCGCATCGCTCGCGCTGCGGTCGCCGGGACTGCGCAGGCCGCGCTGCCGACCCACGCTGCGCTTCGTCAGGCCCCGGTGTTGTCCCAGCCGGCCATGTCACCTGTTCTACGCGGGGGGAGCGTTGCGCCCTTCGCAGTGCGCAACAATTTGCGCACTCCGCCCATCGATTCCACGCTGGCCGGCCTGCAAAAAATGCTGGGCATGACGCTGTCGACGATGGCGTGGCTGGTGTTTCTTTGGGGGATGGCGCACCTCGTCATTGCCGCAGTGCACAATGCGCAGGGCGAGCTAGGGGTGGGCATCGATGCCACGGTTCGTGGCAGCAAGTGCTGTCTGGGCGCCTTCCTGCTGGCCCTGATTGGCGTTCCGCAGTGGCTGTTCGGCCAACGGAAGATCGACCGCGGGCGCCTGTCTTTGAACTAGCTGCGGTCCGGTTCCCAAGGTCGGGGCCGTTCTGCTAGGGTGCGCGCATGCTGGTGGCCAGTGTGCGTCCGCTCTATGCGGACACCGATCAAATGGGCGTGGTGAACCACGCCGTCGCCTTGCGCTGGTTCGAGCTTGCGCGGGCGGAGTGGCTTCGTCGTCTGAGCTACACCTATCGCGAGTTCGAAGAGACCGGGCACATGCTGCCGGTCTACGAAGTCGGAATCCGCTACTTCCGACCCGCCTACTACGATCAGCTGCTGTCGCTTGAGGCCGAGCTTCAGATCTCCAGCCCAGTGCGCGTGATCTTCGAATACCGCGTCCGCGATCAGAAGACCGGGACGCTGCTTTTGGAAGGCACGACCAAGCACGCCGTGACGACCAAGCAGGGGCGCCCCAAGGCTCTGTCCGACGAGCTACGCGCCATCATGCAGCGGGGCCTAAGCGAACAGCAGGCCCACATGGCGGCGCGCGCGACCCAGACCCAGCCCGGCGGATGAGAGGCGTTCCTCTCGATCTGCTGCCTTATTTTTTCTACCGCTAGAAGGAGTCTTCTTATGGATCGCAACCTGGCGCTTGAGATGGTTCGTATTACTGAGGCAGCCGCGATTACCTCGGCCCGCTTGATGGGACGCGGCGATCGCAAAGCCGCCGATCAAGCCGCCGTGGATGCCATGCGGCGCGCCTTCGACAGCGTGCCGATCCGCGGCACGGTCGTTATCGGCGAAGGCGAGCGTGACGAAGCGCCGATGCTGTACATCGGTGAAAAAGTCGGGGCGGGCTGGACCGCGATCGCCGGTGTGGAACTGATGCCCCGCGTCGATATCGCCGTCGATCCGCTGGAAGGCACCAACCTGTGCGCAACCGGTCAGCCCGATTCGATTGCTGTTATCGCGCTGGCTGACGATGGCAAGTTCCTCAACGCGCCCGACACGTATATGAACAAGCTGGTGGTTGGCCCGCAGGCACGTGGAGCGATTGACATCACGCGTCCGCCAACCTGGAACCTGCACGCCGTCGCCGAAGCCAAGCGCTGCCGGGTCGAAGACCTAACGGTTGTGATCTTGGATCGCGATCGTCACGTGTCGCTGATCGCCGAAGTCCGCCGATCGGGGGCTCGCATTCGCCTGATCTCGGATGGGGACGTGGCACCTGCTGTCGCCTGCACGCAACCCGACAGCGGCGTCGATCTGGTGATGGGCATTGGCGGTGCGCCTGAGGGTGTCTTGGCCGCAGCCGCCGTTCTGTGCATGGGCGGCGATATGCAGGGGCAGCTGACCTTCCGATCGACCGAAGAGCAAGCCCGCGCCTTCAAGATGGGCATCAAAGATCCCGATCGCGTCTATCGCTTGGAAGATCTGGCGCAGGGCCATGTGATGTTCGCCGCGACGGGGGTAACCGACGGTAGCTTGCTGCGCGGCGTGCGCTTCTACGGCGGCGGGGCAAGCACGCACTCAGTGGTCATGCGATCGAAGTCGGGCACCGTGCGCTTCATCGAAGCCCGCCATGACTTCCAGCGCAAGCCGGCTTCATCGGGCCTGCGCTCTGCACACTGACGCCGGCGTTCACCGACGCGGCGCGCATCGTGTGTGTCGCGACTAGCGCGCGCCCACGCGGGCGGCCCAGCCGGCGAAGGCGACCAGAAAGGCACGCAGCTTCTGGCGCGTTTCTGCGTCGGTTAGCTTGCCTTCGCTGTCGAACTTTTCGTGGGCTTTGGCGACGAATAGCTCGGGCTTGTTCATCGGGATCATGTTGGTGAAGATGCACACCTGCCGCGTCGCCAACTGACCGCGCACGGTTCCCAGCAGACTCGGGCTGGCGCCCAAAAGAGCCAGCGGCTTGCCATCCAGCGGTGGGCTGGGCGGACGCGACGCCCAGTCGATCGCGTTCTTCAGCACGCCCGAGATCGAAAAATTGTACTCCGGCGAGCTAATGATCAGCGCATCGGCCGCCGCGATCGCCGCGCGGAACTTCTGCACTCCCTCAGGCGGTGTCGGCAGGGTCAGATCGTCGTTGTACAGCGGGACATCGTGTAGATCGCACAACGTCAGCGTCATGCCTTCCGGCGCCTCGTCTTGCGCGGCCCGCAAGAGCGCGCGATTCAGAGACCCCTTGCGCAAACTGCCACAGATCCCAAGCACGTTCAGCGTCTTCACAGTGATCATGGCTGCATCCTATCACGATCGCTGCGTCGCTATCCCGCTTGGGGGGGCGGCGCTTCAGTCGCCTCATGCAGTGATGCCGGCGGCACGTATCCAGGCCGCACAATCGTCAGCGGAAGATGCAAGGTACTTGCATCTTTCCATCCGGAAAACGACAGCGCGATCGCTTGAAGCGCGATGCCTGGTGTCGCGGGAACGGGCGCTGATCCATACAATGTATCGCCGACAATCGGGCAGCCACGGCGAGCCAGTTCGACGCGCAGCTGGTGTCCTCGACCCGTTCGCGGGCGCAGCAAGAAATGCAAGAAACTTGCAGTTTCTTCCTGCAGCCAGACATCGGTCACCGCGATCTTGCCCGCCGGATGGACGTACGCACGCTTCTTGCCGCGCAACAGCGTCGTTGTCCAGCGCACCCAAGCCTGCAGGCGTGCATCAGTGGGAACAGGGCCTTGGCAGCGGGCAGAGTACGTCTTTTCGATTGAGTGGTTCTCAAATGCGCCGCACAGCAGTCGGTGCGCGTCGGCATGACGAGCGAACAGCAGGAGCCCAGAGACCTCTTCATCCAGTCGGTGCACGGGCCACAGGCGGCAGGCAAGCTGGTCTTGCAATGCGGTTCCGACGACGGGCCGTGGATCGGCAGCACCAAGACGACTGGGCACGGACAGCCAGCCCGCGGGCTTGTCGACGACCACTACCGTGGGGTTGGAAAAGACGATGGGCAACGGGGACGCCACGGATGGCTTGTATCACCGAAGAGGCGAAGCGCAGTGCCCGCGTTTTTCTGGTTGACTTATAAAGCGCGCTGCGTAGAGTGCTCTTGCTGTCTGCGACGAATCGCTTGCCGCGGCGGCCTCTAAAAACTCAATTGATGCGGGGTGGAGCAGCCTGGTAGCTCGTCGGGCTCATAACCCGAAGGTCGGAGGTTCAAATCCTCCCCCCGCTACCACGACGCGGAGTCAACCAAACGGATGGCTCCGCGTTTTTTTTTCCGCAGTACCGTTGGTCCCTGCCAGATCGTTCTTTTCGTCGGCAAATAGTCAGCCGTGAATTGAGCGGCGGGCTGCTCAGCCCGGCCCTCGCCTGGCAGTGTCAGAACCACGAAGTATAAGGGAGTCCTCAGCCCCTCACGGAGGTATGAAGATGCGATCCCGTTCTTCCACAGTGGTGTTCTGGTTTGCGGTTCCGGTCGCGGTGTTGATGGCAGTGTGGAGCGGGGTACGGCGTGTCTTTCGCGCTGTGCTTCAGTGGGCCCTGATGGCGGGAAGCTACCCGTCGCTGGGACGTGACGTCGGCGTCGACGTCTGGCGCGTACTGCACTCGCCACGATCTGGTGGTCCACGGCCTTCGGCGCGTCGTCCTCTGCGGACGCCGGCCCATGGTGTCTGCGTCCACGGCAGCAAGTCCACCCCGCCTCGCGCCCGCCTCGTTGCGTAAGCAGCGAGGACCAGTCTTCGTCTTCTTGATCGCAGCAGATCGCTTGACCCTGCCATGCGATTGATCCCTTCGTCGTAGAGCCGTCTTGTCGGCGGTACGGTGGCCAAGGCAGCGCTCGCGTTGATTCGCTGGCCGCGGCCTGTACTCCGTCGGCACACCCATCGCACACATGGCGCGGCGGCGTTTGCTTTGGACGCGTAAAACCTGTCGCCCTTGGCCGCTTTTCTGAGGGAAAATCAGACGATGGCCAAAGAGTGCCGCGTCACTGGCCCCTATGCCGAGGGTGGGAAGTTCCGTCTGGTCGTGTTCATGCCCGAGCGTCGTTCTCTGTGGTGTCAGAGCCAACAGGAAGCGGATGCTCTAAAAGCGCAGATCGAGCGAACGATCGCCGATCAGACGGCGCGCCGGATCGGCGACGCGCTGGCTGAATACGCGGTCCATCTGCGTCGCAGCGGGCTTAAGGATTCGTCGCTGTCGTGCATCGAGCATCGCTTGTCTCGCTTCTTGCCGCAGGATCGAGCGCTTGGGACAGTCACACCCGATGTCGCAGCCAAGCTGTACAGCGACGAGACATCACGCGTGACCAAGTATGGGCGTCCGGTCGCTGCGTGTACTCATCGCATGCTGTTGCGTCAGACCAAGGCGTTCTTCCGCTGGGTGGTCGAAGAACGCAAGTACCTGTCGGCCAATCCCTTCGACAAGGTGAAGCCGATCGGCCGCATCAACACGGGCAAGGCTCAGCTGACGATCGATGAAGCGCGCAAGCTGAACACCTGGCTGATCGCGCGCGCCGAATCCGGCGACGAGGGGGCGACAGCAGTCCTGGCGCAGCTTGTCTTGGGCTTGCGTTCATCGGAGGTTCTGGGTCGCAGGGTGCGTGATCTCGACGACGGGGGGAGAGCGCTGTGCATCCCTGGTGGCAAGACGAAGAACGCGCGCCGATCGCTGGCGATCGAAAGCGAACCCCTGCGCGCCTTGCTGCAGCGTCAGACGGTTGGCAAGCGTCCCGACGATCTGCTGTTCGGAAGCGGCAAGCCGCTGAACAACGACTATCTGTGGGATCG
>JAYRFD010001102.1:0-3093 GCA_041908565.1 Polyangia bacterium
CTCGGAGACTTCGCGACGGCTTCCGCCGCCCACTGTGACCATTTTGCCGGCGCCGGCAAAATGGTTCTCGGGCGGGTTTCCCGACTGCTCGCACGACGTGCAGGCGCGCTGGATCGCCTCCTCGAACCGTCGCCACTGCCCGTACCCCAGCAGCGTCTGCAAGTCGCGCGCGCTCCAGTACTCGGCACCGTGCTCGTTGATGCGCTTCAGCTCTTCAAACGACCGGCTGCCCAAAGACAGCGTGGACTGTAGTTCTTCGGCCATTCGCTCCCTCCAAACCGCGCATCGTTAGTACCGCGACAGAGACGCGTCAAGTATCCGCGCCGCCGTTGGCACATAACCGACGCAAGGTTCCGCCGCGCCGCGTACAACGCCGCTCTCACAAGGAGGCGGCATGGCGGCACAGCGGACGACAACGGCGGCAGCGTACGTGCGAGTAGCGACGGGTAGCGCGCGGGCGCGGGAGGGGAGCATCCGCATACAGCGACAAGCGATTGCGCGATATGCGACGCTCCATTCACTGGGGATTGCGCGATGGTTTTCGGATCACGACTGCATCGCAGATATCGAACATCGGCAGGGGCTGCACGATGCGATGCAGTTCATCGCGCAGGGTCACGCGCAGATCTTGATCGTGGCGGATCTGTCGCGCATCACGCGGTCACACAGCGACTTCTTGCAGTTCATCGATCGATTCCGATTTCTCGACGGGACCCGTGCCCTGATTTCTGTTCGCGACAAGCTCGACACGCGCACGCAGGAAGGTCGCGCGATGCTCGGCATGCTGCACACACTCGCGGGTCTGGATGGGGCGGATCTGCGCGAGCCTTGGAGGGCGTAACGTGACGACACCAAAGCAGATTCGCGCGGTCGGCTATGTCCGCGTCAGCACCGATGTGCAGGTCAGCGAGGGCGTGAGTCTCGACGCGCAGAAGATCCGCATCCAAGCGCACTGCACTGCGCAGGACATCAAGCTGGTCGATATCGTCGTCGATGCCGGCGAGTCCGCGAAGTCGCTCGACCGCCCCGGCATTCAGGCCGCACTGAAGATGCTGAAGCAGGGCAAGGCCGATGCGCTGATCGTGATGAAGCTCGATCGACTGACGCGCAGCGTGAAGGATCTGGGGCACCTGTGCGAGTCGTATTTCAGCGACGGCAAGCCGTGGTCATTGCTGTCAGTAAGTGACTCGATTGATACGCGCTCGGCCAGCGGCAAGCTGATCCTGAACGTGCTGACCTCGGTCGCGCAGTGGGAACGCGAGGCCATCAGCGACCGCACCAAAGAAGCGATGCAGCACCTGAAAGCCAAAGGTGTTCTGCTGGGCGCAGCGCCCTATGGCTGGAAGTACGCCGAGGCGCTGGACGTCGCCGGTCGCCGCAAGCTGGTCGAAGATCCCATCGAGCAAGCCGGCATCAAGCGCATCTGCGAGCTGTACGAAACAGACATGTACGTCTGGCAGATCTGCGAACAACTCGACGCTGAAAAAGTCCCCGCACGCGGCCCGCACTGGCACCGCGCCACCATCTATCGCGTGCTGCGCCGCGCCGGCTACGAGGACCCAGAGAACAAGCCGCGCCGATCGGAACCTTCGTTGAAGCAGCGCGATGCTCGTCGCAAGAAACAGATTGTGCGCGACAAGGCACAAGCGGCGGTACGCGCAGCAGGGCTACGCGAAGACGGAAGAAGCCTGCGCTGGATCGCGGATCGGTTGGTCAAGGAAGGCTTCTTCCCACCCCGCGGCGAGGTCTGGCACGCAGCATCGATCCTGGATCTGCTGCGCGAGCACGGGGGGAAGAAGACGGCGGCGTGAACGGCGCACGGCCACGCGCGAGCGATTGAGCAGCAAGCGTCTGCATCGCGCGGTGAATTGAGAACATAGGATCTCAATACCGTACGCGATCGGCAGCGATCCCCGTCGAGGGGGTCGCGAAAATTGGACCGATTTGTGACGATTATCCTGAATCAAATCGCGGACTTGCCGATCGGCCTAGACAAAATTCGTGACGGCTATTGTGATGATCAACGATGGCCCCACCGTTTTGCGCGATGTGCCCGACGTTCCTCCGACGGAACAATCGCTCGGACTGTCGCTATTGCAGCGGCAAGTGCCGCATGCGTGCGCTGCGCCAGCGTCGAGGTCTGTACCCTGGATCGCGTCCGCGGGGCCGTCCCACGCAGAATCCGCTGCCGCGAAATTTGAGTCGGACGGCGCTGCGTCGGCTGGCGTATCGCCATCGCTCACGCGCCGACCGCACTGCGCTGGACAACGCCGACTGGAAGCGACGCTACGCTGCTCAGGGGCGAAAGCTGGAAGCGGCGCTGGCCCGCATCGCAGAGCTAGAGCGTCTGCTGGCCGAGGCGCGCGGCGATGGGGCAAAGCCAGGCGCAGCCCCCAACAAGCCAAGCAAGCCCAGCGGCGCGCCTGCGAGCACGTCTGGCGGTGAGGCAGGCGGCACAGGGCAAGAGCCCTCTGCGCAGCCTGGCAGCGCGACAGGAAGCACGGGAGAGCCGACACCGCGCCCGCCACCCGCGACACCCCGCCCCGGCATCATGGAGGTCCGGCGACAGCTCGCTCTTGCAGTCGCTGCGAATACCGAGCTGCGACGCACCACTGAGGAGCTACGGCAGCAGGTGGCGATGTTGGAGCATCGTTGCACCGAGCTGACACAGAACATCGACGCCTTGTTGCAGGGCAAGCCGCTGACTGAAGCGCTGGCGACCGAGCTAGAGCAGACACGACGATCGCAGCGCGAGACCGCAGAACAGCGCGACCGCCTGATGAATCGACTGATCGATCTGGGCCTGAACGGCGACGACGCTGCAACCTGGCCTGCCACGGACTACGGCCCCGCGCGCAACGAGCTATTCACTCAAATGCGCGTCGAGCTGGAAGTGCGCGACCGCTTTGCACAGTGGGAGAGCGCACATCGTCCTCGCGAAACCGACCGACGGATCGATCCGACGCGCGCGATCGATGAGCAGGCCCTGATCGCGACGCTGGCCGCGCGCTGGAACCACATCGACCATGCGCCACAGACCTTCCGCCAGCGCCCGCGCTGGATCATCGAAGGCGTGCTGCTCGATCCGCAGAG
>JAYRFD010001103.1:0-3198 GCA_041908565.1 Polyangia bacterium
ATCAGCCGAACCCCCAAGCGCGCCGTCAGTCCATCGTCGGGGTGGCGCATATGGCGCGAGCCTGGATTGCCGTGCAGAAAGATCACGGGCACGCCGTGCTGCAGATCGCCGGCCTCGCAGAAACCCATGACACGGCCGTCGCGCAGGCGCAGCAGGCGTTCGCGCGTCTCGGCGCGATGGCTGTTCATGACCTGCCTCGCTTTTCGTCTGTGCCTGTCGCGGCGCTGGCGGCCGGGGGCGCGATCGCAGAAGCGCTTTCTGTGAACGGATCCGCGCGCTGGGCCAGCCAGGCGGCGATCTTGGGCCACACCAGAACAGGGCCTTTGCTGGATGCCGAAAGCCCGATGTGCCCGACGGGAAAGCGCATCGTCTGGCAGTCGCGGCTGCCGACCAGATGGGGCAGGGGCTCGCTCATCGCTGGCGGCGCGATGCTGTCGTGTTCGGCGATCAGGTTCAAGACCGGGCAGGTGATGCGCGACAGATCGACGCGTTCGCCGCCGACTTCCATGCGGCCTTGGCAGAACAGGTTGTGCTGGTAGCAGTCCTTGATGTACTGGCGATAGATCTCGCCGGGGAAGGGCACAGCGTCGGCGCCCCAGCGTTCCATGGCCAGGAAGGTGGTGACGAAGTCCGGGTCGTCGATGCGGCGACAGACATCCAGCCAGCGCGTGAAGCGCTGCACGGGAGCAGCCGCAAAGAAGCCGCTTTCCAGCACATCGGTGGGCACGTTGCCGTAGGCATCGACCAAGGTGTCGACGTTGAAGTGCTGTTCCTGCGTCCACAGCGTGTAGACGCCGCCTTTGCTGAAGTCGACGGGCGTCGCCTGCACCACGACGCTGTGCAGGCCCTGCGGATGCAGCGCGGCATACGCCAAGCTAACGGTGCCTCCCATGCAGTAACCGTACAGCGACAGCGATTCCGCGCCGCTTATGCGCAGCGTCCAGCGCACGGCCAAGCGCAGCGTGGTGCCCAGAAGATCGGCCCAGGTCATGTGCTGTTCAGCGGGGCCGGCGATGCCCCAGTCGATGGCGTACACGTCGAAGCCGGCGCGAGTCAGGTATTCGATCAGGCTGCGTCCCGGCAGAAAGTCCAGGATGTACCAGCGGTTGATCATCGAATAGACAAACAGGATCGGCGTGCGATGGCGTCGGCGCGGCGATGGATAGCGCAGAAGCCGCAGCGGTCCACGCGTCCACACGACGTGGTGTGGCGTCGGGCTGATCGGCGGCTCGTGCACGCCGGCGGCTCGTTCGATGATCGGTCGCAGAACTGGGTACGGATTGATCGAGCGCTCGCGCAGCGCCGTCGCGACATCGCGCGACAGATCGATCTGACTGCGCAGAAAGCGCCCCACGCGCTGCATCCGGTCGATGGCATCGGCGGAAGCGAAGGGGAAGCCAGAAGGGGACGCGGCCATGCGGTACGCCTTGACCAAAGGGTGGACTACGGGGCCGATCCGCGACGGCTGGATGCGTCGGGCTGGCTGGCCGGTTCCGGGTTGCTTGGACCACTTGTCGCTGCGCTGCGCGCGCGCTGATCTTGTTGTTCCAGCAGATTGACGACTAGCTCAAGCTGCGTCGACAGCGCTTCGACTTGATCGCCCATGCGGCGAAGCTGTTCGCGCAGGACTTCCACTTCCGATGCCGGCGGCAGCCGCAGCGCCCGCACGATGGCTTCGATGGCTGTATGCCGACGGATGCGCAAGAGCGATCCTTGGCGCAAAAGCTCGCCGGTGACGCGCAGCCAGCGCGGGTTTTCCGCCAAGCGCGCGAACAGGGCAGTCAGCCGTTTTTCCGCATCGGTGAAGCGCTTTCCCGATTCGGTTTCGGGGCTGGTTACGCGTCCCAGCCACTTCATGCCGCGGGCCAAGCGCGACCGCGGACGGGGGGCGGCATCGTCACTCATCTTGCTGGCAGACTATCGCAAGTCAGGGCGCAAGTTGCGGTGCAGATCGCAGCGCAGACGACGGCGTCGCAGGTGGTGAATCGCGCGCCGAAAGACCGCCTGTCGGATCGGCGATCTGGTCCGCGATCGGACTGGTGATTGGGTCCGCGACTGGCTTGCTGATCGGGGGGCGTGCAGTGCGTCGGGCGGACCGGCTCGTGTGATAGATTGCCGACGATACGAGGAGGCGACATGTACATCGGGGACTGGATGGAGCGGGGCGAGCGCTACTTTCCCGAAGCGCTGGCCGTGGTCGATGTGGCGAAAGGCGATGCGGGGCGCTTCACCTATCGCCAAATGAATGCGCGGGCCAATCGCTTGGCTGGCTTTCTGCGTGACGAAGTCGGCATCACGCCCGGCGAACGCATCGGCATCTTGGCCATGAACTGCGTCGAATACCTGGATGCGCTGTTTGCCTGCGGCAAGCTGGGCGCTGTGCTGGTGCCGTTCAACTGGCGCAGTCACCCGCGCGAGATCGCGACACTGGTGCAGCAGACCGCTCCCAGGGTCCTGATCTTCAGCGACGACTTTCGCGCGGGCGTGGCCGACATCGCGGCGACACCGGCCTGCGCTTCGGTGTCGTGCTGGCTAAGCCTGGAAGGCCCGGGAATTTCAGGCAGCCGCGACTACAACACGATCGTGCAGTCACGCACTGCGCAGCCGGTCAGCCATGAAGCGGTGCGCGAAGAAGACCTGCTGTGTCTGTTGTTCACCGGCGGCACGACGGGGCTGCCCAAGGCCGCGTGCATTTCGTATCGCATGATCGCGTGGAACACGCTGAATACCGTGATTCACGAGCTTGCGCGCGGCGACGTGACGCTGACGCACACGCCGATGTTTCACACCGGCGCGCTGTTTGTGCACACGCTGCCGCTTCTGACCTTGGGGGGCACCGTGGTGCTGATGCGTCGCTGGACCGCCGACGACATGCTGTCGCTGATCGAGCGCGAAAAGGTCACGGCGCTGTTCTGCGTGCCGACGCAGTTTCAGATGATGATGCAGTCACCACGCTTTGCATCTGCCGATCTGCGCAGCATTCGCTTCTTCACCAGCGGCGGGGCACCCTTGCCTGTGCCGATCATTCATGCCTATCGGCAGCAGCACGGCGTTGTCTTCAAGCAGGGCTTCGGCATGACTGAGTTCGGCCCCGGCATCTTTTCGCTTTCGCCGGAGTTCGCCGAGAGCAAGGCAGGCTCGATCGGCAAGCCGAACTACTTCATCGATGCGCGCATCGTATCGGCCGACGACGGCGAC
>JAYRFD010001104.1:0-4164 GCA_041908565.1 Polyangia bacterium
ACCAGCAGCTTGGCCGTCGGTGCACCGCACTGTTCGACCGCGACCAAGTCCAAGCGGACATCGATCTTGGGGTCGCTGGCCAGCATCTCGGTCGTCGGCAGAAGCTGACTGGCCATCCCCGAAAAGATCTTGCAGCCCAAGGCATCGAAGGCTTCGACCTCGAAGGTGGCCGTGCCCTGGCTTTCGGCAGGGAAGCCGACGGACAGCGCATCAAAGGACGCGCCGTCTTTCAGCGTGAACTCTTGCGTCTTGCTAACGCCGTTCAGCGTGATCTTCAGCACCACCTTGGTGACCTTGGACTTTTCACCGTTGAGCTGCACGAAGATCAGCGGTCGCAGCGTAGCCGACGGCGACTCGCACGAAACCAAGCCCAAAAGAAGGAAGGCCAGCAGGGCCTTGGCGCCGCCCGAGCCGCGCTGTACGAGCCAAGAACCCGGACGGGGCTGCCGCGAAACCAGCGATGTCATGGCATTCCTCCTTAAAACAAGAACTCGTAGTGGTATGGGGCCGGCTCGGGGCCGGGAAGCGCGGTCGGACGCGTCGCCGCGACGATGCCGCCGGTGACTGCGCCAGCGACCAGGACGCCGCCGGCGATCGCCGTCCAGAACCACCACTTCTTGTAGACAGGCGTGCGTTCTTTTTCGATGACGACCACGGATACTGGGTCAGTACCGGCCACCATCTTGACGTCCAGCCGAGCCTTCTGACCGTCGGGGACGTTGGCTTCCAGCTGCTGCGATAGGAAGCCGACGTGGCGGACCACGATCTTGCGCGCGCCGCCGAAGGTCTGTCGCTTGTATGGGGTCACGCCCAGCTCGGTTCCGTCGACGTAGACGGTTGCTCCCTGCGGTTCCGAGCGAACTTCCAAGACGCCGCGCGGGCGCGATGCCGTTTCAAGCACGGCGGTGGTGACTTGTTCAGCCAGCTTTTCCGCCGCTTGCTTGACGCTGCACGATGGGCACTCGACTTCCGATGACGAACCGGTGGCGCCCACTTCGACATCCAGGACATCGACGCGAAACTTCCAGCTGGGCTGCTTGTCGGCCGCCTTGGATGCCTCGCTGGGCAGGATCACCTTGCCGCGATAACGCACGACGATGGCGGCGTTCATCAGGCGGCCCAGGCGTTCCAGACACAGGTCGGAATAGCAGTCGCGTAGCTGCGCTTCACCGGCGATGACGCTCTGCGCTTCGCGCGCGTCGACCAGACCAAACTGCTGACCACGCACGGCCTTGGTCGCGGCTTCCTGCAGCGTGCCGATCTCTGCCGCCAGCGCCGGGCCGTCGATCTTGGGCTCTAGCAGCAGCGCCTCGCCCGCGTGAGCATGCAGCGGGCGCAAAACCACGACGAGCAGCAGCAACCACAGCAACCTTGCCATCTTGGGGCCATCATATCGTCAAGCCCCGCGCGTCTACGTCAGGTTTTGGTCACAAAATCCGCAGCAGTTTGGCGAGCCGCTTAACGTCGGCGTTTCTTTCCGGAATTGCCGCGCGCCGGGGCAGACACCGCAGGGGCCAAGGCCGCATCGCCCAGCGCATCACGGTCGCCCAGCGCGCGTTCGGCGGTTGCCGGCGCGTCTTCCGCGCTGTGCGCGATCTTCCGGTGGGGCGCGACGGGGGCGGGGTCTGCGCTGCTGCCGTCAGATCCGCTGTCGCTGGAAAGAACGCAGCGAAGCTCTTGCAGGATGTTCAGGCCGATGTACAGCACGGGGAACGACAAGAACAGGCCGACCAAGCCGAACACATGCTCGTGCAGGATCAGCGATACGACCAAGATCAGCGACGGCAGGTTGACGTGACGGGCCGCCAGCCGCGGGTTCAGGTAGTACGCCTCGATCTTGTGCAGCACAAACGTCGTGACCACGAAGAAGGCGACCGCCCACAGCCCTTTGTGCAGGTAGCTGGTCACAATCAGCACCGCGCCGGACACCAAGTTGCCGACGACCGGCACCAGGCTGGACACGAAGATCAGCGCGGTCAGCGCGGGGATGCGCGGCAGACCCAGCGCCAAAAGCACCGGCAAGGTCAAAAGCGTGTTCACCAGCGCCACCAGCACTTGCAGCGTGATGGTGATGATGATCGCCTCGCACAAATAGCCGAAATACCGACGGAGAGTGCCAGGCAGGCTGCCTTCTGGGAAGCCGCGCAGAAGCGCATCCACCGGCGCGCGATCCAGCACGTAGATCACGGCCAAGATGAAGCCGATCAGCAGGTACATCAGCACGCGGCCCGTCGCGCGCAGGTAGTCCACCGCTGGCTGCACCATGTGCGGGACGCGCTCTTTCAGACCGTCGAGCGGCAGCCAAGCCGGCAGGCGTTCCAGCAGGTCTTCGTGAAAGTCTTTGAGGATCTTCGGCAGCGGCTGACCTTCGTGAAGCTGCACGAACTGCTGATACGACTTGCCGCCCTGGTGAACGAACAGCCAGGCGAACAACCCAAGCAACACCGACGAAAGCAGCAGCACCAGCAAGATGCCGCGCTTTTCTGCGTACACGCCGCGCAGGCCCAGGATGCGCGCGGACTGCTGCCCCAAGAACAGCAGGGCCCGCGACATCACGACGTAGGTCACCAGGATCAGCGCCAGGTGACGAAACACCGTCAGCAAGGCCAGGAACAGAAGCAGTGCGACGATGCGCAGCTGCAGCGGCCCCAGCCGGAAGGAAGACATCAGGGAAGGAGGCTCAGGACTCGGGGCGGTCGACGTCGGCGGCATCGATTTTGACCACCATCTTACCAACCAACACCTTCAGATGTCCCTTGGCGTCGACTTCCTGCACGGTGCCGTCTTTGCCGGCCAGCATGCCGCGGATGACGCGCACGCGATCGCCCTTCTGCAGACCGCGCTGACGCTTGACCGTCTTTTCCTTGTCCAGAACTTGGCGCATCGACACGAAGTCGTTGTCGCGCGACCACGCCAAGAAGCGATAGATCGGGGCAAGCTCGGCCAGGCGATCGCGCACCCAGTCGGAAAGTTCGTCGGCCGACAGCGCGACGGCTTCGCTGCGAGGCAGGGCGATGCCGATGTAAAACAGGCGCGGCAGCTGACCCGGCATCGGCATGGCTCCGCCGGGTGGCAGCTTGGCGATGACTTCGTGCAGCGCTTCCAGCGTGACGCTGCCTTCGCCCAGATCGGAAAGCGGCGTCAGATCGGGCGTGATACCGACGCGATGTCCATGCGACAGCCCGGCCAACAGGCTGACCATGCGCTCGGCTTCGTAATAGTCGTCGAGCTTGCGTTCCAAGTTCTGGCGATCGACGCGCGCATCGGGATGCAGGCGCAGCGACACTTCCAGCGCTTCGTGCGACACCGTGATGGCCAAGAACACATGGTTGTGCTGCGGCGTTGGATCGTCGACCAGCGATGCGATGGGCTTGCTGCGATCGATGAAGCCGTCCAGCTCTTTGCGCGCACCTTCGTGCCGCGAAAAGTACACGCTCTGCGAATCGACTTGCTTGTGGTTCCACAGCGCCGGATGTTCGACCGAGGCTTCGATAAACAGCGGCGACCCGTCGGCTCCCTGCACGCTGCCACCGACGGAACGAGCCAGCGCGACAAGCTTCTGCTTCACTTCCAAGCGCTCGCGGTTATAGACATTCGACTTCCACTTGCGTGGCTCATAACAGTCGAAGTCGGCGAGCGACAGACTCCCACCCAGGCTAGACGACATGCTGGGCAGTATCTTTGCTTGCGCGCATCTCTGTCAACGTCAACCGAGGGGGCGCGGCGCGCGGGGGACGGACAAAAGAGCGCGCACTTCGACGGGCAGATCTTCCGGGCTATCCCTGTCGCGGACGTGGGCCTGTTCGTCGACGTCCAGCGAAAGCGGCAGCGTGCGCCCCTGCGACAAAAGCGGCTGCAGCGATCGAATCCCCTGCTCGATCGCCGCCTGCAGCGTCGGCAGAAAGGCCAGGGAATAGCGCGCGCACAGCGGTTCCCAGATTGGCTGTTCACGATCGGGGGGCTGCCAGCGCGGGGCCACGGCCAGCCAGGCTTCCGTCGGCGCATCCAGCATGCGGGCCAGCAGCGACGGTCCCAAGAAAGGCAGGTCACAGGACAGCGCGATCGCGCCATCGCAGCCCTGTTCGCCCGCTGCAATCAGCAAGGCCGCAAGCCCGCCAAGCGGCCCACGACCCGGCGGTCGATCGTCGAGCATCGGCCCGATCA
>JAYRFD010001105.1:0-8370 GCA_041908565.1 Polyangia bacterium
CCCTCCGGCATCGCGCCTGTGCAGCTACTGAAAGATCTTGGAACAATCATTGGGCGAACCTGCGAAACAGACGGCTGCGGTGGAGCCGCCCATACAGCACTCGAGTGCTTCGCCGATGGCAACACGGATGGGGCCAAGTCCCAGGCCTATTACGATGCGGCGATGACCTCGCCAGCCGCTCTGACAGCCGACCCGATCACGACGACCTCCGGCCCCAGCAACAGCACGGCCAACGGCTATCAGGACTGGCTGACGGGGACCAAGTATGCGGTCCACTACAACAAGCCGCGTCGTCGCGTGTCTGTGTTCCTGGGCGCCTGGGCAGATCTTGAGACGGGCAACTGGAAGGCCCCGTGGTACCAGTGCGATCCATCCTGCGGTGGCACGGCCGACAGCGATGGCTGCAAGTGCTACGACGACTACTGCAGCCAGGGACCGCAGGGCGGCTTGGTCTGCGAACGGCCCACCTCGTGCAACAACTGCCAGACCATCGTGCGACACCCAGGCTGGGGCTGCTGGGGCACGGATGCCACGTGCAAGGCGGGCGACTGCGTCCGCAACCACAAGCTGACCAGCCTGGCCCCGGGCTGCTGGCTGCCGATTCAGTTCACGCGTCCCCACGATCTTCTGACGGGCACGCCGGTTGCCGGCAACGCCAACATGCACAAGGCCGGCACGCTGGTGTTTCGTTACTCGCACGTCGGTCCCGGCCCGGCCGGCATTCTGCTGCAGGACCAGATCCGCGGCGTGCCGATCCCGGTCCCGCCGTTTGCACCGACGGGCAACACCGACGTCTATGCCGACCAGAGCCTGTATCCGATCTACCCGGGCCGCACCGTGTTTACCGGGGCGCTGCCGGGCATCGAGATTGCACTCTCCGCCGATCCCACGCGCGCCTTCCCTGAGCTTGACTACGCGCAGATCCACGTCGGCCCACCCTACGGCGAGACCGCGCGCGAGATGTACTGGTCGGATAGCTCTGCGTACTTCAAGGTCGGCCAGACGGTCTGCCAGTCGGTCGTCGTGACCAACGACACGGACTTCACGCAGGCCGGGCTGGTGCGCTTCCGTCCCGACATCACCGGCGCCAACATCAACCTGCTGAACATCTCGCTGTCGCACAACGGCATCGCGGTTCCCTACGTGGCCAATCCAACGGACAGCCCGTGGTCCGATTGGATCAGCGCCTACCAAAGCGACTCGCCGACGGCGGGCACCTGGGATGTCTGCATCAACAATGCAGCCGACACCGGGACGTTTGTTCGCGTCGACTTCGAGATGAAGCAGCTATAGCCGCCGCCAGCCCGCACGCCAACACATCAGACCCACCCCGCGGGTCGCTCACTGCGCAGTGACCCTTGCCCTCTATCTGAACGAACCGTCCACGTCGATGCCAAGCGCGCGGGCTGCGCGGACTGCTAGGCGCTGGCTCGGCGGCGACGGCGCAAGCCCAGGAAGGCCGCAGCCGCAAACAGCAGCGGCGTAACCAGGCCCGCCGTTCCGGCGTTCGACCGAGCACCGATCTGGCACGCGCAGCCATTGGTCGAGATCGCTCCGCCGGTTCCGTCGGTGCCATTGCCATTGTCGCCGCCACCGGAAGGCGGCGGCTCAACGCAAAAACCGCTCATGCACTGCGCGGTCGCGGTCAAGCAGCGACCATCGGGACACGGCACACCCCGGCAGTAGCTGACATCGCCCGAGCTAGCAATGCCGGCCAGCTTGTCGAGGGTGGCTTCCAGCTCGGCCTGGTTGTTCGCGGCGTAGAACTTCAGCGTGCCCGTGGTGTTGGGCAGGCCGCCGGCCGTCGCAAAGCTGTTCAATGAAGCCTGCGCATTCGCATTGGTGCCGACATCGAAGCCGACCACGTAGGTGGGTACTTTCTTGTTGTACAGCTCATTGAGGTACTGCACGGTCAGCGGGTCTGCGGTCGTGCGCCCACCGTTGCAGTTGTTCGACTGCGCACCGTCGGTGATCAAGACAACAAAGCTGCGCCGGTCGGTGCCATACAGCGCCGGATCGGCAGCCGCTTGCTTGATGCCTTCATCAATGTTGGTGACACACGGCGAAAGGGGCGTGTTGTTGGTCAAAAGCGTGCGCACGGCCTGTTCGTTGTTCGGTCCCGGCGTTAGGTGGGCCGTCGTCTGCACGCACTGTGGCGAGACCACACCCTTGTCCGGGAACATGCCCAGCCCGAAGCGCAGCTTGCCCGCGTTCTTGGTTGTCAGGTTGTTGATCGCATCCACGGCAATCGCCCACCGCGTCTTGCCGTTGATCGAGTTCTGCGTCATCGAGCACGAGCGATCGAGCACGATATGCAGGTTTGAGATGCAGTCCTGAGCGTAGCTCGGCGTCGCATACAGCAGCCCGCCAAGAACCAGTGAAAAGCCAATGCGCTGAGCTGATTTCATTGTGTCCCCCAAGCAAAGGAAAGTGGCAAACAGGCAAGCGGCGTGTTCACGAACGAACACCACCCAAGCTCCGCAGATCCACAAGCGGCGTCTTGTGCAGGCACGCAACCAAGCGCGGCCCCTTGCCTGAACTTCTACTGTACGCCGCTGCCCACAGGCTGGACTACAGGCCGCCAATTGCCGTGGCTGTGCCTGGACATCGGCCGTTCCTGCTCCCTACATCCCGCGCGCCAGGGTCTGCGCTTCCGTCAGCTCGGCCCCATACCGCCTCAACAGCAGTCCGTCCGCCTTCACTCCCGCCTCTAGCTCCTTCGCTGCCTCCGCTCCATGCCTCCTTCGCTCCTCCACCTCCTTCGACTCCCTCGACAGCTTCAGCTCCATTCGCCCCAGCGTCACGTGACACATCCCGTGGTTCCCATTGATTCCCAAGCACCGTGACACTGCCACCCTCACTCCCTCCTCGTGCTCCTTCCTCTCCTTCTCGCTCACTCCCTTCTTCTCCAACAACCTCCGATGGCTCTCAGCCTCCGTCCACCATCCGTCCGGATACGCCTCCGGACTCTCCGTCGCTTCCTTCGCTCGCTTCACCGCCTCCAAGAGCGCGCTCTCTCCCGTCCCTCCCTGCTGCTCTTCCCACTCGGCCCTTACCCACTCCCCCTGCGCTCGCAGCGTCCGACACATCGCGTCTTTTTCCGCGATCCTCAAGCAGCGCACCACCGCTTTGCCTAGTTCTTCCAGCGCCGCGGACGGGGACTCCTTTTTCTTCACCGCTTGCTGCGCAACCTGCAGTTCCACCAGCGCCGCATTCTGTTCCCCATCCAGGAACGTCCCTCCGATCTTCTGGATCGTTCCTATCCTCTCCTTCGCTTGCAAAAGCTCGCCCTCAGCAGACGCTCCTCCGAGCTGCTTCCGCTCTCCGGCTCGCGCCAACACCGACAGATAGTTGATGTGGCACTGCTGGTACTTCCCGTTCACCTCGCTGCAGCGCGCCTCCGCTCCTTTGGCCCGCGACACGATCGCATCCACCTCCTCCACCGTCTTCGCATAGCTCACCAAACGAGCATTCGAGAGCAGGATGTTCTGCAGCGCCACCAAGTACGCTGCATCCAAGGCAACCGCGTGTTCTTCGTGCTGCAGAGAGCGTTCGAACATCTCACGCGCGGCATCTACCCCACGCTGCTGCAGATAGATCCCAAGCATCGTGTAGGCCACTGCGAGGTCGTTGAGCCCCCACAGAAACCGCGGGTTCTTCTGTACCGCTCCTTCCAACAGCTCGATCGCATTCCGGATCAGAGGTTCGGGATTCTCTCCTCGACCTTGCGCCGCGTCCGCCGTGAATGCATAGCAGCCCGCAGCTACGTCGCGGGCATACGGATTCGCGGGCTCCTTCTCCAGCACGCCCTGCATCTCGGTGATGCACTGCTTGACTCGCTCAGCTGAGCTCGAACCCGTCCCGATCGTCATGCTCGACAGCAGCGATGCGTACCCCTTCTTCAGTCGCCCCATCACTCGCTCGGGCTCCGCTGCCGTCGCCTTGTCTCCTGCTGCGATCGCCGCTCGGTACGCCTTCTCCGTCTCCTTACCACGACCCGCGTCCATCTCAATCGTCCTCACCCACGCCTCCGCCAAACCCTCGTACACCTCGCTCGCGCTCTCCCCGATCTGCGCCGCTTCCTCGTACCTCTTCACTCCCTCCACGAACTCGCGCTCCGCTTCCTCATACTTCCCGCTGTCTCGCGCCTTCAGCGCTCGCTCCACATGCACGTCTCCCGCTAGCTTCTTCGCCTCGTACAGCCACGGGCTCTCCTGCTCGGCTGCCTTCGCTTCCTCCAGCGCCTTCTCATACTCTCTTCGGTAGTACGCGATCAGCGCCTCCAAGTACTTCCCTGACTCCGACTTCACTCCTCTACTCCGCTGCAGAGACTCGATCGCTCCCTTCAGATACTTCTCTTCCAAACTCTTCAGCTGCTTCTCCGCCCACTCCCCTCCTCCCGCCAGCCGAGCCTCGTACATCGCTCGCTCGTAGTGCTTCCCCAGCACCAGCCCCAGCGCGTAGTGCACTTCCCCAGCGTCGTGTCCGCTCCTTAGCGACTCCTTCAGCTCCACCAGCGCTTCGTCGTACTCATGCAGCGCCAAGTGCCCTCGACCCAGCGCGTAGTGCGCTAACCCCGTCGTCACACTCCCGTACTTCTTCAGCTCCTGCTGCAGCTCCTGCATTCGACGACGCACGATCTGCTTCTCCCGACCAATGTCATGCAGCGGCAGCTGTCTCGCGGACCGCAGCAGCCATTCCATCTGCGCGATCTCCTGTCCCAAGCTCTGCGCCAGCCGCGCTTGTTCTTGCGCGACGCGTTCGCGTTCGGCAGCGACACTGCGCGTGCGCAGGCCATAGGTCACAAGGCCAATCAGGGACAGAAAAAGGGCTCCACCCAAGGCCACCAGCGGCTTGTGTTTGCGGGCCCGACGCAGCAGGCGCTGACCCACGCCGATGTGGCGGGCCTGTACCGGCTCACCGTCGAGATAGCGCCCCAGATCCTCCGCCAGCGCCTTGGCCGAGTCGTAGCGCGCCGACTGCTCTTTCTCCAAGCACTTGAGCGTGATCGCTTCCAGATCAGCGGGGATCTCGCCATCGATCTTGCGCAGCGGAGTCGGCTCGGCCGCGATGACCGCCAGCAGCGTGTCCATATCGCCCTTGGCTTCGTAGGGCGCTCGCTGCGTCAACAGCTCATACAAGGTGACACCCAGCGCGTACACATCGGTGCGGCGATCCAGATGCTTGGTGTCGCCGCGAGCCTGTTCCGGCGCCATGTAGCGCGGCGTACCCTCGATGATGCCGCTGCGACTTTGATCGCCGGATGTCTCCCGCGCCAGACCAAAGTCCATGACGTAGGGATGAAACCCGCCGTCCGGCTTGCGTTCGACCATGATGTTGCTGGGCTTGATGTCCCGGTGAATCAGGCCCTGCTTGTGCGCGGTGTGCAGCGCTTCGGCCACTTGCTGGATGACGCGCACTTTTTCGAACAGCGACATGTCCGACTGGGCTCGATGCAGCGGCTGTCCAGCGATCAGCTGCATGCAGATGTACGGGTGCGAGGCATCGCCATCGACCGTCGGCAGCTCGCCGATTTCGTACACTTTGCAGATGTGCGGATGTTCCAGCGATGCCTGCAGGCGGGCTTCGCGCAAGAAGCGACGTACGACGCCGTCTCCGTGCGTGTCGTCGTCTTGGCCAAGCCTGGGATGAATGATCTTTAGGGCGACCATGCGATCCAGGCGCGGATCGCGCGCGCGATAGACCGCGCCCATGCCGCCAGCGCCCAGCACCGCCTGCACTTCGTAGCGATCCCATTTCTGAAGCGATCGCGGAATGCCGACGTATGGCACCGATGGCGCCGATCGCGGAGCCGAGATCCCCGCGCCACTGCGCACGGCTCCGATCGATCGCGTCGAGCCCGACTCACTGTCATCGTCTTCCGAGTCGGCATCATCGCGAGTGGAATCCGACAGCACAGGCTGCGGCAAGTCCGCGGTGTGATCGTCCCGATCCTCTTCTGGCGGATGGTCGCCGGCAGCCGCCGCGATCGCGGGCGCAGGCTTCGGCGGTCGCAATGGACGCGAAGCATCCTGCGTCGGGGCCAGCGCAGCATCGGGCAGATCGGCGACAGGTGAAGCGGGCTTAGGCGTCGGTTCGCGACGATCGAGCGTCTTGTCAAACGCCAGGGCGCCGCGGGGTTCTTCATCTACTGAGGAAGGCGACGAGGGCGACGACTTTTGCGGCACCTTTCCACTATATCACCGTGAGTGTCGCAGGTTTTCGACGGTGAACAGGCCCTACGGATACATGGCTATCCTGGGATCATCATGCGGATGCCGCCCTTGGGTCCAACCGTGCCGGGGCGGTGAACAAAGCCGACGGGGCCGGTCTCAAGCAGCTTGAAGCGATATCGTTTCAGCAGCGCAAACAAGACCAGCTTCATTTCGTACATGGCAAAGGCGGCCCCAAGACAGCGACGAGCCCCGCCGCCCCACGGCAGAAATTCAAAGGCCGAATAGGAACGGTCGATGAAGCGCTGCGGCAAGAAGCGATCGGGCTCGGGATACAGGCTTGCCATGCGGTGGGTTGCAAACGTACCGGCGGCGACGGCATCGCCCGGCTGTAGCTGATAGTCGCCAAGCGCCAAAGGCTTCAGCAGCCGGCGATGAATGATGTGCACCGGCGGATACAGGCGCAGCGTCTCGTTAAGGACGGCCTCCAGATAGGGCAGGCGAGCGACGGTCTCCGGATCGACCTGTTCGTCCAGCGGATCGATCTCGGCGTGCAGGGCGCGCAGCGCATCGGGATTGCCGTGCAGACAATAGAAGGCCCAGGCCAGCATCACGGCTGTTGTCTCGTGTCCCGCAAACACGATGGTCAGCAGCTGGTCATAGATCTCTTTGTCGGACAGGCCGTTGCCATCTTCGTCCTTGGCTTGCAGCAGCAGGGAAAGAATGTCCTGCCGATCGGCCGCTGTGGCACGACGGCGCTGACACAGATCGGTGACCATATCGGCGATCGTGGCCAGGTTGCGCTGCATGCGAGCCCACGGGCTTAGACCAAAGAAGTTCCGTCGCAGCGGCTTCAGCAGCGCAAAGGGCGTAAAGCTGCCGAGCACCACCTGGATCTGCCGACGAAAAGCCTGCAGGGACTCGCTCTGTTCCACGCCGAAGACCGCTTCGATGATCACGTCCAGCGTGATGTTCTGCGTTAGCTCGACCATGACGAAGGGCTTGGCTGGCTCGACGCGAGCCGCCCATTCCAGCGCCAAGCGGCGCATCAGCTGGCCATAGGCTCGCATGCGTGCGCCATGAAACGGCGGCATCAGCAGCTTGCGCTGTCGACGATGCTGCGCCCCGTGCGTCACCAGCACCGAGCTATCGAAGATGCCGCTTAGGACATCGGCGCTGGATGCTGCGAAGGTGTCGGGATCGGCGCTGAAAATGGCCTTGTTTCCCTCGGGGGAACAGGTCACCACGACCGGACCGAAGGGCGATGGGAACGTGAAGAGGTCCCCATACTCACGCGCGATGTCGGCCAGCGTATACGACAGGTCGAACAGGCTGCGCACAAAGACAAATGCGCTGGGGCCCTTGGGAAGTCTGCGATCCATGGGTGCCTCCTTCCGCCATTACATCACACGGCTGGGCGGACCTGGTGCGCCGAACGCGTCGCGCTTACGTGCCGTGGCGGGCTTGCTTCGCCGGACGGACGCGCCGCAAGCGAACGGCATAAAAGCCGTCGGCGTTGTGCACGTGGGGCCAGGTGAACAGTCCCGCAGGATCGTGTCGATAGACCTGCGACCAGCCCGCCTGGCTGCTGGCAGGCGGCAGCAGCGACAGATCTGGATGGTCGCGCAGTAGCTGCGCAATCAAGTCTGGTCCTTCGCAGCGCAGCACACTGCACACCGCGTAGACCAGCACGCCGCCTTCGGCCAGATAGGGCAGCAGCAGTTCCAGCAGACGGCGCTGGGTGCCTGCCAAGGCCTGCACATCGTCCCAGGTCAAGCGGCTGCGCGCTTCGGGATGACGACGCAAGACTCCGCTGCCGCTACACGGCGCATCCAACAAGATCGCCGCGTAGCGCGGACGCAGCGTGGCGGCCAGGGCATCGGCGCTCAGTAAATCAATCGGCAGTGGGCGCAGATCGCGACAGCGCAAGCGCTTGCTGTGCTGCTGACATAGATCCAGCTTGCGCAGCGATCGATCGGCGGCATCGATCGATCGCCCAGCCTGACCAGTCGCCGACATGGATGAAAGCAGCGCCGCCAGATGGGTGGCTTTGCCGCCCGTTCCACAGCAAGCATCCAGCAGCGGCCCCGCCGGCAGATCCAGCGGCCCCTCGTCGGTGTCTGCAAGCAGCAAGCGAGCCACCAGCTGCGCGCCCAGATCCTGCGCAGTGAACCAGCCTTGCTCATACGCTGCACCC
>JAYRFD010001106.1:0-1938 GCA_041908565.1 Polyangia bacterium
TGACGCGACGACTGTTGGTTGAGCCCGATGCCCTGCGCGGCTACGGCGACCCCAGCGTGGCCAGCGTGCACGCAACGCTGCGACAGGTCGACGCCAGCCTGCCCGAACAGGTGGCGGGATACGTCAGCAAGAAGTGGCGCGGCAAGCCCGGCAGTACCGGCGGACGTGACTCGCGCGATACGCCCAGCGGCGGCGACCACTGGACGTACAAGCTGGTCTCAAGCCAGATCGATGCGGATCGATTGGACTACCTGATCCGCGACGCATCGCTGTCTGGCCTGCCAGGGCATGCCTTCGATATGGAGCGCCTGCTGGACATGCTGCTGCACCTGGATCACACGCGCATCGCCGTGTATCGACGCGCCGTCGAGCCGGTCGAAGGCTACCTGCTGGCGCTCGACCAGATGTACCGCACGGTCTACTACCACCACACGGCACGCGCCGCCGCCGCGCACCTGGGCTGCGTGCTGCATCGCGCGCTGGACCTGTATCGGGGCGGGTCTTCCGATCTGTTCCCCGTCTTGCCAGGCAGTCCCAGTGTCGAGCCTGGATCCGCGGGACCCGATCGCGGTCGTCGTCATCCCTTGCAGGCCCTGTTCGACGACGGTCAGAACCTGCCGCTTTCGGACTATCTGCGGCTGACCGAGTACCACGTCTTTGCGCTGATCGAGGAATGGCAGGCCCACCGCGATCCGGTGCTGGCTGATCTGAGCCGGCGCCTGCTGCGTCGATCCTTGCTGAAGGCGATCGATGTCGACCCTCGCAAGTACAACCGCATGCAGCGCCTGCAGAAGTACGCCGAGGATCTGGTGCGCGAACGGCTGCCCCATGTCGACAAGGACACCGTGCAGTACTACGTCACCGTCGATGAACCCGAGCGGGTTTCCTATCGACGCTATGACTGGCGCAATGCCGATCCCGACGAGAGCATCTGGATCGTCGACAACGACAGCAGCGCCGGATCGCGATCCGGGCCGCATGCAGCCGGGATTGGCGCCAACCCCATCGACAAAGAGCCGAGCAGCATCATCGCGGCTCTGCAGACAGCCAAGTACTTCCATCGCTTGATCGTACCTGCCGAGATCCGCGATGCCGTCGTCGCTGAGCTTCGCCACTAAGCCGCTAAATCATCGCCTGGGCGATGATAAAGTGAGGCAGGACTCGGGACGCCATGATGACTGAATTTCTATCGGAAATACCGCCCATCAAGCGTGCCGAGCTGCGGCGCATTCTGGAACGCGCGCTCAGCAGTGCCGAGCTGGTCGACTCGTTTGTCGTCGACAGCTTTCCGCCCGATATCTATCGCGGGCTGCGCGACAAGAGCTACGTATCCAAGCTCAACGAGCTGATTGCCGAAATCGACACCGAGCTGATCCTGCGTCAGCTCTTGCACTGGGTTGGGCCCGAAGAACGAGCCGCCATCATGCGCGATCTGCGCGGAGCCAGCGGCGACTCGCCGAGCACCGTCCTACCCCTGGCCGCCGTCTTCCCTACGACGGGAGTGCCGCAACATACGCTGGTCGACCCCGTTCAGCTGACCGACATCGTCCACGGCATGGGCCGCATGGGCATGGGCCTTTTGGTCGAAGGTCCGTCGGGAATCGGTAAGACCACGGCCGTACGACGGGCTTTGCAGCTTTTGCCCGCCAGCGCTCCGCGCGTGATCTGGAAGAACGGTCGCCTGCGTGAAGATCAAGACGACCTGCGGCGCCTGATTTCCGATGGCCTGCGCCAAGGCGGCCACTTGATCGTCGATGACTTCCATCGCGTGCCCGCCGATCTGCGACAAGACATCGCCGACCAGATCAAGCTGATGGCCGACAGCGGACGCAGCGATGCCAAGGTGACGCTGGTCGGCATCAACCCACTGGGTTCGTCGCTGATTGGCCCGCA
This sequence comes from Polyangia bacterium, assembly GCA_041908565.1. Taxonomy (GTDB): domain Bacteria; phylum Myxococcota_A; class Polyangia; order Palsa-1104; family JAEUJZ01; genus JAEUJZ01. The sequence goes on from JAYRFD010001106.1 coordinate 1,894, forward strand.
CATGGACGTCATCGGGCGCTATGAAACCATCGATCTGCGACGACA
>JAYRFD010001107.1:0-2043 GCA_041908565.1 Polyangia bacterium
ACAGCGCATCCACGCGAACGATGCAAACGCCGGGTCAGTTCAGCCACAGCGGGTGCCAGTTGGGACCGGGGGCGGTCGTCAGCGGGGTGATGCCGCGGCACTCGGCATCGGCCAGAACGATCTGGCGGCGGGCGGGCGCCGAAGTCGGCTCGGCAGCGGGCGCAGGGGTCGGCGCGGCGGCGGGCGCAGAGGTCGATGCAGAAGTCGGCGTGGAATCGGCGGGCTGCAGCGTAAACGCCAGGCGGGGCGGCGTGTTGTCGCGAGGCGTCGACCAGTCGGGATCGCTGCTGCGGCTGCCGGGTGGTGTCGGAAGCTCGCAGTCGCGACCGCTGCGCAGATCCAGGATGCGCAGGCGGGCGCCCAGGCCGGCTCCGCGCAGGACATAGGCCAGCTTGCGGCCATCGGGGGATGGCGTCGGGCTGTCTTCGATGCGCGTCGAGTCCAGATCACGCGGGGTCAGCCGTCGCGGCTCGGACCCGTTGCGCAGCACGGAATAGATGCGGTCGGCGCCGTCTCGATCGCTGACAAAGAAGATGCGCTGGCCGTCGGCGCTGCAGCGCGTTCCCCACTTGCTGCCTTGGCTGTAGGTCAGGCGGCGCACGTCGCTGCCGTCGATGCGCATGCGATAGACCTCGGACGTGCGGTCGCGGCTGGATGTGAAGGCGACGTAGTCGCTGCGGGCGCACAGGCTCGGGCCGAAGTTGCCTTCGCGGTTCTGCGTCAGCGCGCGCAGGGCAGGGCGGCTGCCCGCCGAGCCTGGCTGCGACAACACGAAGATCTCGCGCAGGCCAAAGCTGGGGTCTTGCGGCTCTGACTCGAAGACCAGGCGGCCATCGGCCAGAAACTGCGGCTGTCGCAGCGACGCACGCGCCGTCGGCAGAAGGGTCGTCCCGGGGGCGCGCAGAAGCGGCAGACCACCGCCCTTTTCGCCAGAAGAAAGCGGCAGCAGCAGGAAACGAAAGCCCTTGTCTCCTCCACCTGCCGGCGGACTGGCTTCGGCGGTGACCAGGATGTACCTGCCGTCGGGGGTGACCGGGCCGTTGCTTTCGTCGACTGGGGAATGGGTCAGGCGCTGTTCCCCGCGACCGTCGGCCGCGATCAGGTACACATCGCGCTGGCCATGCCGTTCCGAAATGAACGAAAGCCGTGGCGGCAACGCGAAAGAGGGCGGACCTGCCCATGCGGGCGACTGCACAAGTCCACAAATGACGGCAGTCACCCCCACGGCCCCCCGGGCAGCGTGGCCCCGGCAATTCAACGCGGATGGCGTCGGCAACAACCTGGAAGCCCGACGTGGTCCAGCGCGACACCGCCACTTGGTTCCAGCCAGCGGTGAAGGCGTAGCGGCCCAGCGACACCCACTTGCCGCCGTCGACCTGCTGGTTCTTGTTCACGGTCGCCAAGCGGTTGCCATCGGCGTCGAAGATCACAAACGGCGTGCTGGTGCTGCGGTCGGATGCCGCCGTCCACCACGCGAAGACCTCTTTGGTTGCCGAGGCAGCTAGGTTGAATTCAAACACCGCGGCATCGGACACCGGTCCGGTCGGCGCGACGTAGTAGCCGCTGCCCCAGTAGCCCGACACATTCGACGACGAAGTCCAGTTGGCGCTGGGCGTCACCATGCGCGCCTTGGGTCCGTTGTTGGCCTGGTTGCTGTCGACGATGATGCCGGTGGGACCGCCGCCGCCCCCGCCTGCGCAGCTAGCGATGTCTCGCATGTAACCGGCCCACGGGAAGTCGGTGCCGGGATCGGTGGCGCGGTTCACCGGATCGGGCTGGTAGTGGCCGATGATGTGGTCGCGGTCCTGGATGATGCGCTGGCGCTTGACGATGTCGCACGACAGCTTGACCGACGCTGCCATCTGGCCGGCCTGCCACTTGTTGCTGCCCTGGTAGGAAAAGCCGGCGTGCTCGATGCCGACCGATCGCGAGTTGGTGGGCCGCCCCATCCATGGCTTGCCGACGTGGTGGGCGGTGTCCGTCTCGTCGACCAGGGCATAGATGCTGGCGCCGTCTTCCTTGACGACATAGTGGGCCGAGGTC